>NZ_DFTS01000014.1:33748-34019 GCF_002383015.1 Idiomarina sp. UBA4206 | reverse complement strand
GGTTCTGAAACCTCACCTGTAATAAAGGCATCAACACCCAGTTGGGCAGCTCTATCAATAAATCCTTGCCCACCGCCGGTACACCAGGCGACTTTTTCAATTTTATGCCCCCCAGTGACACGGCAAACCAGCTGCCGTTTTAGCTTCTCCTCCAAATGAGCTGCCAACTCATCATCGAGCATAGGTTGTTCTAAACGACCTGTGACCAGAGGGCATGCGGGATCAGAAGAGTCGACCGCACCATCGAAATGCCAACCCATTAATTTTGTAA
>NZ_DFTS01000014.1:31118-33663 GCF_002383015.1 Idiomarina sp. UBA4206 | reverse complement strand
TATTGCCAAGCTCAGGGTGAACATCCAGAGGCAAGTGATAAGCAAACAGGTTGATGTCATTGTTCAACAACTGTTGTAACCGTCGTTTCTTCATACCTGTGACCTCGGCAGGCTCACCTTTCCAAAAGTAGCCATGATGAACAAGTATTGCGTCGGCGCCTTCAGAAACGGCTCTATCAACCAAGGCCTGGCATGCCGTAACCCCGGTAATAACTTTGCTTATTTCAGCCTTGCCTTCGACCTGTAAACCATTCGTGCAGTAGTCCTTAATTTGGTTACTGTTTAATAGAGTATTAAGGTAGTTTTGTAACTCGTTTCTTGTAATCGACATAATTAAAAACCAAATTCACTGTGCAAATAGGCTTAAGTTTACCCGAAATTAGACAATAATCCGAAAAAACGGTATAAACGAAGGGTGAAGTATTTTTATACAAACCTTTTAAAACAAACCTTGAATAAAGGAACAATTGAATGAGCAAACTGGATAAAGAAAAGGTACTCGCTGAATATACCGAAGCTTATCAAAAGGCTCACGGTAAAAAGCCTAAAATTGAAAGCAGCAACGGCTGGTACAGCGTTGATGGTGGCAAAAATGTGCGCCTGGCACAATTAGCAGATGAAGCTAAAGCTCTGGGTAAAGAGAAAAAGTCAGCCCCTAAAAAATCTGAAGCTAAAAAATCTGAAGCTAAAAAGTCTGAACCCAAAAAGACTGAAGCCAAGAAACCGGCCGCGAAAAAAGCTGAGCCTAAGAAAAAGGCTGAGAAAAAGCCTGCCGCTAAAAAATCGACAGCGAAACAGTCACCGGCTAAAAAATCCAGTTCTGGCGGTTTAACCGCAAAAGAGTTATGGAAGCAAAAGTTGGAAAATAAAGGAAGTGATTGCCGCTTGCCTCGTGGTACAGCGTAAATCCTAGCCCGTAAAGCAAAAAGCGACCCTAAGGTCGCTTTTTTGTTTATCTTTTTTGCTTATAAAACATCGGGGTTCTTACCCGCTACGCGGTCAATCGGCACCTTGATTTTACGATAACGATGCACTAAAAAGTCACTGCGTTTAAAGATTACCTGCTCAGAGCCAAACTCGGCCTGAGAAACAAGAAACCGTTCGTTATCCAATGTTTTTACGACTATCCCTAACTTCCCCTGATGCGGACCACGCTTAATAAAAACCGTCTGCCCTTGTATGCGGGGGTTGTTGTAAGAAAATGTCGGATAATTTATTGCCACTGCAGCTTCCCTAAACCTTTTAAGGCTTGACCAATACTCTGGATTATACTCCTATTATCGGTCGCTGACAGAGATTCTTGATATTTATTTCTTACCAATATAGAGCGTGATCTCTCCTACCGGGAAGCCCCACTTGGACATATCCGTTCGATTGATCATATTGTCTTCATCAATCAGATAAAGCCAGTCATCCAGTGTCAGAACCATGGGTTCACCATCAACTTCTACTTCTAGCTGATAGCCCCAATTTAATACATTACCCGCAGTCGTCCCTCTGGCTACGCCCTTTACATCATCTGCGCGCCCTTCGTAACTGTTAGGCCCTGTTTTTGTTATACGCCAAACACGGCGCTCTTCACGACCATCGGCATAGGTAAAATGTTCATCAAGAACACCTTCATTACCCTGCCAGGTGCCGGTCATAGTCACTTCAAAACGCTGAATAACTTCGCCGCTATAGTCCTGAACCATGCCATAAGCTACAAGCTCACCATTAAAAAACTCTTCCAGTTTTAATTCTGGCTTTTCACTCTTGTAAGCATCAATTCCGGTAGAGCAAGCGGACACTAAAAAAAGCAGAACGGTTACCGCTATCACTTTAAATAACTGCATACTATTTCTCTCCAATCAATTCGTTTCTTTCCGAACGAAAACGGCTGTTTTCAGATAACCAAATGGCTAAAAACTGTTCTGTGAACTCTTTGTCTTTAATGGTTCCCAGGAGTTTTTCGCCTTGATAAAACTCGGCAGATCCCTCTTCATCTTCAACCAGTAAGAGGCAGTCTCCTTCTTTTATATTCGGCCAAATTGAATCTAATTGCGCTAACCAGTCTTTGTGTTTTTCACGGTCTAGTTCCAGCTTCTGCCATTCTTCTTCTGTCGTTTCTATTAAGTCTTTCGCTTTAATGTCGCGCAGGTACTCTAATAACAACGCCTGACGCTCATTCTTTTCATAATTTCCTGACGGACTGAACAAGGTCGCATCGTAAACATCCCAGAAATAGACACTTAACCGGGTCTCTCCAACCTTACTGAAGTTACCAGGCACCGACTGCGAGCATTCGGCGGCGAAAAGGTTGACGCTGAAAAGCGCCAATAAACCAAATAATGTAAACCTCATAACTTCACTCTCCCGACTCTTTTTTGGGTGACATGGAGAAAACAAAGTAGGCCATCATTAATCCCCATATGACCGCATAACAGGCAATGACCAGCGGCATTGAATCAATTGTGGCGGCGTTCAGTTTAACACCGGCTACATAAGTAACAGGCCCGGATACAGCACCAACCAGAACCGCAAAAATAGGTTTCGGAGCTAACCA
>NZ_DFTS01000014.1:25973-31029 GCF_002383015.1 Idiomarina sp. UBA4206 | reverse complement strand
TATAAAGGGAAGTAACCGCCGGCAAAGTCAATCACCCCCAGGCTTATGCTTATGGCCTCCAGTAACAGTCCAACTGCGAATAAGCGCAGAATTAAAGTCCAGCTGACTTTGACAACCCCAACGCTATAAACAAACTGCAATGCCAACAGAACACCGCTAAGAATGATATAACTGTCACGACCCGCCACAGCGCTAAACCACAACGCGTTAAATAGAACGAAGCTGACTATTTTGTGCTGAATAGAAGTCATTAGTAAGCCTGCGCTTTGCTGGCCGTAACCTGAACAACAGAAACTCGCTGTTCAAGAAAGCCACCTTCACAATAGCTAAAATAATAATTCCATAACCGCGAGAACCGCTCATCGTAGCCAAGTTCTTCCAGTTCCTTCTGGTGGCTGTTAAAACGTTCTTCCCATTGTCTTAGTGTTTTTGCGTAACTTAGACCAAAGTCATGTACATCACGAACAACTAAGTCGGTATAACGCGTAAATAGCTGAGTCATCTGGCTTAACGAAGGCAAAAAGCCTCCTGGAAAGATGTGCTTTTGGATAAAATCGACGGAGCGCGCGTACGATGCCGCACGCTGATCAGCAATAGTTATAGCCTGCAATGACATTTTCCCGTCTTCTTTTAAAAGCTTATTGCAGGTACGGAAGAAGGTTGGCAAATACTCTTTGCCAACGGCTTCTATCATTTCAACGGAAACCAACTTGTCATACTGCCCTTCCAGGTCCCGGTAATCTCGTTTGAGCAATTCAATTTTATCGGAGAGACCGGCGGCCTCAACTTGCTCTTTAGCGTACTGAAACTGCTCTTCTGATATCGTAGTTGTAGTAACCCGGCAGCCATAATGTTTCGCAGCGTAAACTGCCAGGCCACCCCAGCCGGTACCTATTTCCAATAAATGATCGTCAGGTTTTAATGCCAAAGAGTCGCATAAGCGCTTCATTTTATTACATTGAGCCTGCTCTAAAGAATCAGCTGCATCCAGGAACAATGCACTTGAATACTGCATCGCTTCGTCTAGAAAGCGAGTATAGAGCTCGTTACCCAAGTCATAGTGGGCTGAAATATTCTTTTTAGCCTGGCCTTTATGATTCCGGTTACTCCAATGCTGGTATTTATTAAACGGAAAAGTTAACCAAGCCAGACGAGTTTCCAGTTTATCCAGCGCCGGCAAATTGCGTGCAAAAACCCGGATAACAGCGGTTAAATCGGGAGTATCCCAGTGCTTATCGATATAAAGTTCGGCTGCACCAATACTTCCCCCGGTTACCAGGCGACGATAAAAAGAAGAGTCCTTAACATCAATTTCAGCGCTAAGCTCTTTATCGGCATGACCAAAGGTATCAATGAACGTGCCTTTTTCTTTTATCGTTAGCTGGCCATATTCCAAATGCGCTAATAATTTAAATGCGATAGTTCGGAATAATTTATCCCACACGCCGTATTGAATAGGCGCCACCATAGTCGTTTCACCACTGGACATACAAACTTGCCTTCTGATTATTTAACTACCAGGGTTTCCGTAAAATGGAACCCGCTTGATAAAAAGCTTTAACGCCTGCCAATAAATGCCACCAATAATTTTTATGGCCATGAAAGGTGTTGTTCTTAATACGCGGTAAATCGCACTACGGTTTAGCGGTTGCCGATTTAATTTCATTCCGGCAACAAAATCTTTGTTTTCCTGGTGAGCACTTAAAATAATTTTTAAGTTCTCATTAGGCGGGGTAATCTCCCAATGGTAAGTCATATCCATTGGGTTAAAAGGTGAGACATGAAACTGTTTCGTTGTTTTAGGCGAGTCTTCCGATAAATCAACTAAATAATAATGGCGTTGCAGCCATGGAGTATTACTAACTTCAGCCAGCATATAAGTAAATTCACCGGTTTCCTGCTGAAGAAAGTAAAAGTTTACCGGGCTAAAGAAAATGCCAAAAGTTCGTATATTACCCACAAAAAAAACATGACCGGTTAACGTTTTTCCAGCGAGGGAGGACATTTTCTTCAACGCCGCCTGATGCAGGGTGCCCTCTTCATCTTTCAGGTAATCTTTTCGACGAAACCACAAAGGGGCAAAACCTTTACATGACATCCAGCGGCTTAAACGATGGACGTCGTCGAGCTCAGATAAATCGATACACCACTGCTGGAACTTATAGTTAAATGCGTGGTGCTTAGGCCGATGCCTTACGTGAAAAACATCGCCCCAATAAATTACGCTGTTCATGAGTTTTCAATTGCCGCGGCATTTAGCCTGTTAACAACATCTATAGCACTTCTGACACCATCCTCATGGAATCCGTTATACCAATAAGCGCCGGCAAAATGGGTGTTATTTTTACCACAAATAAGATCACGCTTAGCTCTTGCTTTTAAAGATGCCACCGAATATTGAGGGTGATCATAAGTGAATTCCTCAATTATTTTTTCTGGATCAATAGCCGCAGTATTGTTTAATGTGACACAAACCGTCTTATCACACTGCAACCCCTGCAGAATATTCATATTGTAAGTAACAGAGCTCGGTTGCATTGCTGCTGCCTCTTCTTCACGCAGAAGGTAGTTCCAGCTCGCCCAGGCACGCCGGTTCTTCGGTAGTAATTTTTCATCGGTATGAAGAACGACATCATTTGGACAGTACTCAATAGCCCCCAGAACGTCTTTCTCTGCTTCTGTTGCATCATGCAGCAAAGCCAAAGTCTGATCACTGTGACAGGCAAATATCACTTCATCAAAAAACTCTTCTTTCCCGCTACTGAATACTAAAACAACCTGTTCTTTCTGCCGCTTTACTGTCACGATCTCACTGTTTAAGTGAATGCTTTCCTTAAAGGGTTCTGTCAGCCTTGGTATATAGGCATGAGAGCCGCCCACCAGGGTATGCCATTGAGGCCGGTCACTGACATTGAGCAAACCGTGATTATTAAAAAAGCGCAGGAAGAACCCGAGGGGAAAATCCTTAGCATCTGCAAGGCTTGCCGACCAAATGGCTGAAACCATCGGCAGCAAATAGTATTCAGAAACGGGCGCCGGAATATCATGTTCAGTCAGAAACTCCGATAAGGTAACATTATCAAGCTCATTGACGTCGCCTTCTAATGCCTTTTTAGCCGCCTCGTTGAACTTAAGAATGCCCTTTAGAAGTCGATAAAATGACAAGCTGAACAAGTTTTTTCGCTGCGCGAACAAGGTATTCAAATTATGGCCGTTAAACTCCAACCCTGATTTCGGGTCGCGCACACTAAAGCTCATTTCAGTATCCCGCCACACGACCTTTAGTTCGCTTAGTAAGCGTTTGAACCTTGGATAAGTTTTATCATTAAAAACGATAAATCCGGTATCAACAGCAAACATATTACCGTTAATTTTTATATCACGAGTACAGGTATGGCCACCAATGTAATCATTCTTCTCATAAACGCTAACCTGATGCTCTTTACTCAAATAATAAGCGCTTGTTAAACCCGCAATACCACTTCCTATAACGGCTATCTTCATTACTGCTGCTTCCTTGCCATTTGTTCTGATAATTTAACTTGAATGCTTTCGGGTAAAATTGACATGAATTTCAAAAGGCTGCTGAAGAGCCACGGGAATGCGATATCCCGCTTACCCTTTTTAATTCCTTTAATGATTGCCTGAGACGCAAATTCAACATCAACGCGCATCGGCATTTCAAAATCATTGGCATCTGTCATTGGTGTTTTAACAAAGCCTGGAGACACTGTCTGAACCTTAATTCCTTTCGGCTTTAAATCCACCTCCAGGCTTCTGGCAATATAATGCATTGCTGCTTTAGAGCCACCGTATGCCTGAGCTTTGGTGAAAGGCAGAAGACGAGCCAGGCTGTCGACAATAACCAGATGTGCTGAATCGTTAAACTGTGGCAACAAGGCTTCTACACAATTCATGGTGCCAAAAACATTAACTTTAAATACGCGCTCAAACATGTCCGCATCAAACTCTGCAACATTCAGGTACTCGCAGACACCCGCGCATAATATGGCGACATCAATGTTTTCGACTTCTTTTAGCGAAGCCTTGGCAGACTCTTTATTGGTAATATCAAAAGCGGCACACGATATTTGTTCAGGGTATTGCTTCTGCAACTCACTAAGAGCCTCGTTATTGCGGCCGCAAACGACAACCATGTTCCCGTCGGCTGCATAGTCCAGCGCAAGCTGCCGGCCAATACCTGATGAAGCACCCGTAATTAAGACTTTCATTCGTCTGTCAGCCTCTGTTTAATTTTATCAATAACATAACCGACCAGAGGCACGTGCTCGTATAGCATGGCGCCGAGGTCATAATAATCTCGTTGCTCTCTAATTTTGCCATCTTCAAAAGTCAGGTAAGAAACCCCCGGCAGAATAATTTCCATACCGTTAGCTAATTTAGGGTGCGCATAACGCATTTGCCAGGCCAGAAAAGCTTGCCCCTCACCAACACACTCATCATCAAATGCGAAGTGGCAATATTCCACATTCTCCATTGTGTGCTTTAAATACTTACGAAAATCCTCTAGCCCAACCACATGCTGAATAGGATCAGTAAAGGAAATTTCCTCGTGATAGAGATCATCTAAGTCGTCGAGGTTTTCGGTTTTTAGCTCGTCGTAAAAGTCTTTTAACTTTTCAACTAATTCACTGTTATCCATTTTTCACCTGCTTAAACGTTGTTAAGAATCGCTCTCGAGCAAACTTATGCTCAACTACGGGTTCGCAATAGTTATTACTGCTTTGTTGCTGAAGCCAACTATGAGGCCAGTGAATATACTTTGTTGGTACTTCCTTAAGCTCGTGTACCCATTTACGAATGTATTCCCCTTCAGGATCAAACTTCTCACTTTGTTTAACAGGATTGAAAACTCTAAAATACGGAACTGCATCGGTACCAACCGAAGCGCTCCATTGCCAGCCGCCATTGTTTGCCGGAAAACTTCCGTCAATCAAATGCTGCATAAAAAAAGCTTCGCCTTTTCGCCAGTCCACTAGTAGATCTTTTACCAGAAAATTAGCTGTAATCATCCTTAAGCGGTTGTGCATCCATC
>NZ_DFTS01000014.1:19887-25864 GCF_002383015.1 Idiomarina sp. UBA4206 | reverse complement strand
AGTTGTGCATCCATCCAGTTGATGTCAATTGACGCATTCCGGCGTCAACAATTGGGTATCCTGTACGACCCTCACACCAACGTTGAAAGGCGTCACTGTCGTCTAACCATTGAATACTATCGGTTTCAGCCTGAAAACTTTCACCCTTAGATAAGCGTGGCACAAAATACATAAGATGCTGATAAAATTCGCGCCAGGCTAACTCAGTAAGCCAGGTATCTGCTCCTGACGGCAGCCCAAAAGGAAACTCCGGGGAAAACTGATGCAGCGCACGCGCCGCGGTTTGCGGGCCGACAACACCCAAGGCTAAATAAGCAGAAAGTTTTGAGGTGCCACTTTCCGCCGGTATGTCTCTGGCGCTTTTATACTGCGATACACTATGGCCAACAAACTGCCCTAACTTACCCAAAGCTTCTTGCTCTCCTGCACTCCAGTCAGACGAATCCTTACTTTTAAAAGGAAGCTCCGGAAGCCCTTTGGCCTTTACCATGGTGTAGGGGGTAATTTTTAAGGGGTCATTTTGCCCTAGCTCGCTGATAACTTGTCGCCAACGTCGGCTAAAAGGAGTGAACTTCTTATAATAATCACCCTGCTGCGTCCTGACTTGTCCGGGGGCAACCAGTAAGTTTCCATGGTAAGTTATAAGTTCGATATCATCGTTGCTGAGTACAGCTTCTACCGCTGCGTCCCGACGTTTTTCATCCAGCGCATACTCTGCGTTAATATGAACCCGCTTAACTTCATGTTCACGGCAAAACTGCCTAAGCGCCCCCGGAACCTGGCTGAATTTTGGAACCAACCTGACTTCAAGCTCAATTCCGTTATCTGCTAAGTCTTGTTGTAGACTCTTCAGGTTACGCCAAAGAAAATCGACTTTTATTGGCGCCCAGTTATGGTTATCCCAAGTTTCATAACAGGCAAAAAATACAGCAACCGGCGCGTCATCACTTTTACAGGCATGAAATAACGCCGGGTTATCTAACATTCTCAAGTCACTACGGAACCAAATTGCTTCACGCATCTTTATAGCCCATAACGTAATTTTAAATCTTCAGGGTACGGTTTCAGGTACCACTGACCTTCCAGGTACTCTTTTGGAAACTCTCTGAGATAATGTCGTATTAGTGTGAGTGGGGACATAAGCGGTAAAATACCGTCATGATACTGAAGAATTATGTCGCTCAGTTCTTCCCTGCGTCGCTGTTCAAGATCGGATTTAAAATAGCCCTGAATATGTTGAAGTACGTTGGTATGGTTTTTACGCGACGCCGGCTTAGCTAAAGCGTCCATAACGTCGACAATGTATTGTTGAGCAAATACGTCGTCAATAACATCCTGCTCGCCCAGACGTTTGCCCAGTTCACGGTAAGCCTGCTGGTTGTGAGCCAGCAACAGCAACTTGCAACTTTGGTGAAACTGCAAAAGCCGATGTTTTGATAGGTTATTCCTAACTTCTTTCCACTGATTAAAAACATAGACGCGCATAACGAAGTTTTCGCGCAAGTGAGGGTCATTCAACCGCCCGTCTTCTTCTAAAGGTAACGCCGGATTATTCTCCTTAAGCCGGGCTGCAAAAATACCCATTCCCGCTTTTTGCGCATGGCCGGTTTCGGGATCATACAACTTAACACGCTCCATACCGCAACTGGGCGACTTAGCACAAAGAATATAGCCACTCAGCTCATCAACTTTAACCTGAACCTTGTCAGCAAAAGTCGCTAAGTCTTTTGTTACATTTTGCCCCGTCTTAGGCACCACCGCTTGAACAGTATCGTGCTGTTCAAGTCTAATGGTTGGTCTGGGCACCGGCATTCCTATTCCAACCTCCGGACAAAAACGTACAAGCTGAATGTGTCGGCTTAGCTCATCGACACAGAAAGAAGATTTTTTATGTCCCCCATCAAACCTGACTTCGTCACCCATCAAACAGGAACTGATACCAACCTTTAGTTTCACAATGTTATCCTTATTCACGTTTCCTGATGATAACCTACGGTATATCGCTAAAAATAGTTTGTCATTTACAAGATAAAAAAGATCCAACAAGACCCGCGCCGACGTAATGTTTGTTAAATGTTCAAAGTCGCTAACCAAATGAGGTTATATGCAGCAGTATCAGCAGTTACCGCTATTCCCGCTCACAGCGCATATAATGCCGGGCGGGCGCATGAAACTAAAAGTGTTCGAGCCTCGCTATACTCGGTTAGTTAAAGAGTGTCTGCAGAACGACAGCGAATTTGTTGTAGCCATGTTCAATAATGAACATGCCGCGACATCTGCTGACTATTTGCTGCCTTATGCAACCACAGTGAAAATCATTGACTTTGAACCGCGAGATGACGGCTTATTAGGTATTACCGTTGAAGGCAAAAACCGGGTTCGAATCGATGAACACTGGTCGGAAAATGACAAGCTCAGGTTCGGCAAAATTGAATACCTTGAGAACTGGCCGGAACTTGCGCTTGATGCAACCTCCAATAAGTTAAAGACCCGGCTTCAAGAAGCTTTTGAAACCTACCCGGAACTTTCTGAACTGCTGCCTGACCTGGGCTACGAAAATCTTGATTGGATCTGTTCTCGTTGGCTTGAAATACTGCCATTGGATGTTTACACCAAACAAGAACTTATTCGATGCGAAAATTGTCTTAAAGCAAAGGAATATCTGCTAGACTTAATTCGTTAATTGAATAAATATTCTGCCATCCGGGTGATCTTTTTTTTTAGCACCCCGTAATAGTTAGAACTAGTGAACAAAAGTAGCAGGTCTAATTATGCAAATGATGTCAGAAAGAACATCGACTCGGGGGTCTATGACTACCACCCAGACAGATGCTGCAGATAGAGCAGCGGAACTGCTGGCAAAGATCGCAGAAAATAGAAGTCGTGCTGCCTTTAGTGAACTTTTCAGGCAATTTGCACCAAAACTGCAATCCTACGCTACAAGACAATTTGGTAATGAACAAACCGCTATGGACTTAGTCCAGGAAACCATGACAAACGTCTGGCATAAAGCGCATTTGTTCAAGCCTGACCGTGGTTCACCTTCTACATGGATATTTACCATAGCGCGTAATATTCGTTTTGACTTACTCCGTAAGAATAAAAAACGTAAAGACGATATTAGTGCCGATGAACTATGGCCTATCCTCTCTGAACAAAACGACAGTCTCGATGACGGTTATGCGTTAGATCATGATGTGTTAATGCAGGAAATTTCGTTTTATTACGCACAACTGCCTGACGCACAACGCGTTGTTATAGAAAAGATTTATATTGAAGGCAAGTCCCAGCAAGAAGTATCCGATGCATTGGGAGTTCCTTTGGGGACAATTAAGTCCCGTACTCGTCTAGCATTAAAAAAATTGAAAGAGTTGATAGTCGATGATAATTAAATCACATCCAGGCGAAGGCCTTTTATACCAGTACGCTGCAGGTGACTTAAGTGCAGCGATGACCCTTGTCGTTGGGACACACATCGATATGTGTAAAGCATGTCGTCAAACAGTGTGTGAAATTGAACAAAAGCTGTGTGAAGAAAACCTGGATACTCTTGTTAGTGTCGCCAGCACTACCATGAGCAAGTCTCAGTGCGATCAAATGCTTGAAGCTATCTTTGCGTCTTCAGCATGTAACAAGCAGACTCGTCAGCCAAATGAGATACTTTCTCTGGAAGGTCGTCGATTCACTCTGCCCCGCACTTTAGCTCACAATAGCCATCGTATTGGTGAATGGTCTAAGCTGGTCGGAAAACTCTGGAGAGCACCTTTGACGTTGGATAACGGTAACCAAACTAACCTTATCTATATGGCGCCCGGTGCAAAAGTGCCTGAGCATACGCACAAAGGTCAGGAAGCGACATTGGTCATTGATGGCGTTTTTAACGATGAGAAAAATGAATACAGAGATGGTGATTTTATTTTGTTGGATCCAAGCAGAACGCATACACCGGAGACACAGGATGAAGATTGCTTAACTCTGGCAACATTAGATGCACCACTGCATTTTACTTCTGGCATCAGTCGTTTATTAAACCCCTTTAGCCAGTTGTTCTTTCGCTAATTCAAGTAATAAAATTTAGTACCTAAATACGAAAAGAGCCTGAAGTTAACCTTCAGGCTCTGCGTTTTCTACACGGCTTTTAAATTTTTGCCCGGGTTTAAAAGTAACCACGCGACGCGCCGAAATTGGAATTTCTTCACCCGTTTTAGGATTACGGCCAGGGCGCTGATTTTTGGTTCGCAGTTCAAAGTTGCCAAAACCTGACAACTTCACTTGCTCCCCTTTTTCCAAAGCAACTCTGATTTCTTCAAAAAAATCTTCAACCAACACTTTGGCATCTTGTTTACTAATACCGTATTTGTCGAACAGTACTTCCGCCAATTCTGCTTTGGTCAGCGCCATAGTTTAATCCCTCAATGTTGCATTAAACTCACTCTTTAATGTCTCAATAAATTTCGTCATAAGCTCAGTGACTTCGGCTTCTTCAAGCGTCTTGTCGCTGTCTTGTAATGTCACAGACAGTGCCAAGCTCTGCTTACCTTCTGGTACACCATCGCCGACATAAACATCAAACAAGTTTAGGTCAACTAACTGTTTTACGCCAACATTTTCCATCGCAGCTATCAGCTCACCCGCCGCAATCTGCTTATCAACGACGACAGCAAGGTCCCTGCGAATGGATGGATAGCGAGAAACGGGCTTTGCCAACGGTAAAGGTCGTTGAGTCACAGCTGATAACGACAACTCGAAAACAAAGGTGCGTTGATTAAGACCGAGAGCCTTATCAAACTTCGGATGTAAAGCACCGATGTCACCAACTTTTTCAGAGCCATGGTAAATAGCCGCCGACTGCCCCGGATGCAAAGCCGGGTTTTGCGACGCAACAAACCGAAACTCAGCTGAATTACCCGTTTGAGCTAACAGGGCTTCGACATCCCCTTTCATGTCATAAAAATCAACGCTGCGATCACCTTCAGACCAATGCTCTGAATGCGCTTTACCAGACCGTATACCGCTGATTACCGCTTCCTGACGAACGCCATTTTCTGCCGACTCATCGGGGATAAAACGTAATCCCGTTTCAACAAAAGCTAAAACAGCCTGTTGACGCTTCTGGTTATGAGCAACCGCGCCGACTAAGCCCGGCCACAAGCTCACACGCATAGAAGACATATCCACTGAAATTGGGTGTGGCAAGGTCAATGCTGCAGTTTCATCAAACATTAGCGCCTGGTGTTTAGGATCAACAAAGCTGTAAGTTATTGCTTCCTGATAACCACGGCAGACCATAGCATCAATCAGTTTGTGAGTACTAAGCTCGCCTTCTTTACGCTCTGTCATGCGCAGTTGAGCTGCAGGAGGCGCTGCCTGAATTGAGTTGTAACCGTAGATACGGGCAACTTCTTCAATCAAGTCTTCTTCTATACTCAAGTCAAAGCGGTATGAAGGAATACCGACTTGCCATTGCTGGCCGTCAAATGAAACATCAAAGCCTAAACGCTCTAAAATTTCGGTAACGCTATCGTCAGCAATGCTAACGCCTAACACTTTTGCTAAGCGGCTAATTCTTAGTGTGATATCCGAGCGTTGTGGTAGAAGCTCTTCTGCCACCGCTTCGGTTACCGGCCCCGCTTCACCACCGCAAATTGCCAACAATAATTCTGTGGCTCTCTCCATAGCAGCGCGCTGCAACTGAGGGTCTACGCCGCGCTCGTAACGATGCGAAGCGTCGGTATGCAAACCATAACGGCGGGCTTTTCCTAAAATGGCATCCGGTGCGAAGAACGCACTTTCCAGAAAGATGTTCTGGCTGTTTTCAGTAACACCGCTGTTCTTACCACCGTAAACACCAGCCATTGCTAATGCTTTGTTATCATCGGCAATAACCAGGGTATCCTCATCCAACTCAACTTCTTGATCATCAAGCAAAGTAAGCTGTTCTTTAGGCTGGGCTAAACGAACCGTTATGTCGCCCTCT
>NZ_DFTS01000014.1:14201-19841 GCF_002383015.1 Idiomarina sp. UBA4206 | reverse complement strand
TGTCGCCCTCTAACGCATCTAAGTCGAACGCATGCATTGGGTGACCCAGCTCTAGCAACACGTAGTTAGTGATATCAACGACCGGATCAATGCTGCGAATACCACTACGTCTTAATTTCTCTGTCATCCAGACAGGCGTTGGACGCGTTAAATCCACACCCTTAACAACCCGGCCTAAATAACGCGGACATTGCTCTGCAGCCGACAAAGTAATACTTAGTACGTCATCAATAGTTGCTTTCACTTCGCTGCTTTGTGGTGCTGACACATCCATACGATTCAACACACCCACCTCACGCGCTATACCTCTAATACTCAGGCAGTCACCACGGTTAGGTGTTAAGTCAATATCGATACTGTTGTCATCAAGCTGCAGGTACTTACGATAATCTTCGCCTACCGGAGCATCTGTTGGTAGCTCGATAATGCCTTCATGTTCATCAATCAGGCCTAACTCTTTAAACGAGCACAGCATTCCGTTTGATGGCTGGCCACGCAGTTTTGCCTTTTTGATTTTGAAGTCGCCGGGTAAAACTGCACCGACTTTAGCGACAGCAACTTTGATGCCCTGGCGGCAGTTCGGCGCACCACAAACAATATCAACAGGCTCGCCTTCGCCAACGTTAACTTTGGTAATTTGTAGTTTATCTGCGTCCGGATGAGGACCACATTCAATCACTTCACCAACGACGACGGTATGGAACTCATCGGCAACCGGCTCAACAGCGTCTACTTCAAGGCCTGCCATGCTGAGCTGTTCACTCAATTCATGACTGCTGATGTCGGGGTTAACCCATTCCCTTAACCATTGTTCACTGAATTTCATTGCTTACTGCCCGTTAGTTGAATTGTTTGAGGAAACGCAGATCGTTCTCGAAGAACGCACGTAAGTCATTCACGCCGTAGCGCAACATGGTAAGACGCTCAACGCCCATACCAAACGCAAAGCCGGTGTACTTTTCCGAATCAATGCCTACCGCCTTCAATACGTTTGGGTGCACCATGCCGCAACCTAAAACTTCGAGCCATTTACCGTCTTTACCCATTACATCAACCTCTGCTGAAGGTTCGGTAAACGGGAAGTACGAAGGCCTGAAACGCACCGTCAGCGACTCTTCGAAAAAGTGATTCAGGAAGTCTTCTAAAATTCCTTTTAATTGCGTAAAGCTGACGTCGGTATCAACCATTAACCCTTCGACCTGGTGAAACATTGGTGTGTGGGTCTGATCATAATCGTTCCGGTACACACGGCCCGGAGAAATGATGCGCAATGGAGGTTTTTCATTCTCCATAGTACGAATTTGCACACCAGAGGTTTGTGTACGCAGCATTGTTGAGGGAGTGAAATAAAACGTATCGTGATCAGCTCGAGCCGGATGATTCGCTGGAATATTCAGCGCATCGAAGTTATGAAAACCGTCTTCTACTTCCGGACCTTCTTTTACGCTAAAACCTAAGTCACCGAAAAACTGTTCAATACGACGAATAGTCTGAGTAACCGGATGCACACCACCTACTGCTGAATGCCGTCCGGGCAGAGTAACGTCTATCCGCTCCGCTTCCAGCTTTTGTGCTAACTCAGCCGCTTTCAATAGTTCTTTACGAGCATTGATACTCGTCTGAACTTGCTGTTTGGCTTCGTTAATTTTCTGTCCGGCTTCCCGACGTTCAGACGGATCCAGCTTACCCAAGCCTTTTAAAAGCTCGGTAAGCTGTCCTTTTTTGCCCATATACTCGACGCGGACTTCGTCTAACGCAGTCGGTGAATCTGCGGCCGCAATGGCCGATTCAGCCTGCTCAACAATTTGCTCTAGCTGCATCGTATCCCTCAACAACACAAGATAAATAATAAAGGCGCTATAATAGCGAATTTTCAATGAAAAAGGGAGCCAATTGGCTCCCTTCTGAATCTGTTTATTCTAACCAATAAAGGTCTTGAATAATTACAGTGCGCCTTTTGCTTTCTCAACCAAAGCGGCAAAACCGTTTTGATCATGAACAGCGATATCGGCTAAGATTTTACGATCGATTTCAATAGATGCTTTTTTCAGACCATTGATAAAGCGGCTGTAAGACAGACCGTTTTGACGAGCCGCAGCATTGATACGAACAATCCATAATTGACGGAATTGACGTTTCTTGTTGCGACGGTCACGGTATGCGTATTGACCTGCTTTAGTTACTGCCTGGACCGCTACGCGATAAACGCGACTACGGGCACCATAATAACCTTTCGCCTGCTTCAGGACTTTTTTGTGACGCGCTCTCGCGATTACACCACGTTTTACTCGTGCCATTTGCTATCTCCCCTTATGCGTACGGTAACATGCGAGCGACTAATTGAACGTCGGCCTCATGGACCATGTTCTTCGCGCGAAGCTGACGCTTACGCTTAGGGCTCTTCTTAGTCAGAATGTGACGCAAGTGAGATTGCTTGCACTTAAAACCACCAGAAGCAGTCTTCTTAAAGCGCTTGGAAGCGCCTTTGTTCGATTTCATTTTTGGCATGAAATTAAACTCCGCATTGTTGATAAAAGTGTGAAAGGGTGAGCCTGACAATCAGACTACTTGTAAACCACGATCACTTCTTGTTGGGTGCCAAGACCATAATCATCTGGCGCCCTTCGGCACGTCTTGGGAACGACTCAACAATTGAGATTTCTTCTAAATCGTTTTTAACGCGATTCAGCAATTCAATGCCCAACTCTTGGTGTGCCATTTCCCGGCCACGGAAACGGATAGTGACTTTGGTTTTGTCACCTCCCTCGAGGAAACGACGCAGGTTGCGCAGTTTTACCTGGTAGTCGCCCTCATCAGTACCAGGTCGGAACTTAACTTCCTTAACCTGAATCTGTTTCTGTTTTTTCTTCTGCTCTTTCTGTTCTTTACTCTTTTCAAAGAGGAACTTGCCGTAATCCATCAGGCGGCAGACTGGTGGTTCTGCGTTAGGGCTCATCTCCACCAAATCAACACCAGCTTCTGCTGCTGCATCAAGAGCCTCGTTAATACTGACGACACCAGCTTGTTCACCATCGGTTCCGATTAAGCGAACTTCATCAACGCCTGTAATTTGTTCGTTGATACGGTTTTTATCTGCAGCTTTCTGAGTTCTTTTTCCGCCTTTAATGGTTTATTCCTCCAAACAATTAATCAATTTTGCGAGTACGGACTTCGTCCTCTACACGAGTAATGAAGTCTTCTAACGGGAATTTGCCCAAGTCTTCACCACCACGTGTACGTACCGCAACCTCACCAGCTTCGACTTCTTTGTCGCCGACAACCAGTAAATATGGAACACGTTTTAATGTGTGTTCACGGATTTTAAAGCCTATCTTCTCATTTCTCAAGTCGGCTGATGCACGAATTCCCTTTTCGTTCAGGGTTTTGACAACTTTTCGCACATAATCGCTTTGATTATCCGTGATATTCATTAATACAACTTGCGTTGGCGACAACCACAACGGGAAGTGCCCTGCGTACTCTTCAATAAGAATACCCATAAAGCGTTCAAGTGAGCCCAAAATAGCGCGGTGAATCATAACTGGCGTATGTCGCTCGTTATCTTCGCCCACGTAAGTAGCGCCTAAACGCCCTGGCAACGCAAAATCGAGCTGTATTGTACCACATTGCCAGGCTCTGCCCAGACAATCGAACAAAGTAAATTCTATTTTCGGACCATAAAAGGCCCCTTCACCCGGTAAATAAGAGAAATCGATGTCATTATTCTTCAGAGCCTGAGCCAATGCTGTTTCAGAACGATCCCAGGTAGCATCGTCGCCTAAGCGTTTTTCAGGGCGCGTTGAAAGCTTCACATCAATGTTCTCGAAACCAAAGGTTTTGTAGGTTTCATAAACCATTCTGATGCAACCCGCGACTTCTTCCTGAACCTGCTCTTCAGTACAGAAAATGTGCGCATCATCTTGTGTAAAACCACGAACACGCATCAGACCGTGCAAAGCACCTGAAGGTTCATTACGGTGACAGCTACCAAACTCAGCCATGCGTAACGGCAAATCACGGTAAGACTTCAAGCCCTGATTAAAGATTTGAACATGGCCCGGGCAGTTCATTGGCTTAACGGCGTATTCGCGGTTTTCCGATGAAGTGGTGAACATCAGTTCTGAGAATTTCTCCCAGTGACCCGATTTTTCCCACAATACCCGGTCCATCATCATAGGACCTTTGACTTCCTGATAGTCATACTCGCGCATCTTTTCGCGAATGTAAGTTTCCAGCTCACGGAAAATGGTCCAGCCATTGTGGTGCCAGAAAACCATACCCGGCGCTTCTTCCTGCCAGTGGAATAAGTCCTGAGCTTTAGCAATTTTACGGTGGTCGCGCTTTTCTGCTTCTTCTAAACGCTGTAAATAGGCTTTTAACTGTTTTTTATCTGCCCAGGCCGTACCGTATATACGCTGCAGCATTTTGTTGTCAGAGTCACCGCGCCAGTATGCGCCGGCCATTTTCATAATTTTAAAATGTTGGCAAAATTTCATGTTTGGCACATGAGGGCCACGACACATGTCGACGTATTCTTCGTGATGATAAAGCCCCGGGTTGGCATCGGTTGGGATGTCTTCGTCCAGGATCTCTATTTTATAAGGTTCATGGCGTTCTACGAAAGTTTCACGGGCTTCTTTCCAACTGACCTTTTTCTTAATAACGGCATATTCCGTCTTAGCCAGTTCTTTCATCCGCTTTTCAAGCTTTTCCAGGTCTTCCTGAGTGAAAGTGTGATCAACGTCGATGTCGTAGTAAAAGCCATTATCGATGACCGGACCAATAGCCATTTTCGCATCTGGCCACAGCTGTTTTACCGCGTGCCCCATTAAGTGAGCACAAGAGTGACGAATAATGTGTACGCCGTCGTCATCTTTTGGTGTCACAATTTCAATGCGAGCGTCGTGCTCGATGACTTCACAGGCATCAACCAGCTCACCGTCAATACGGCCAGCGACCGTTGCTTTAGCAAGGCCAGCGCCAATATCGGCAGCCACTTCCATAATGCTTACGGGTTTATCGAATTCGCGTTGACTTCCGTCAGGGAGAGTAATTACAGGCATGAAACTTCCTTTCCAACCAGTGGTGACACCTACCAAGTGCCACGTGCTCTATTTTTGGTTTTAACTGTTCTATAGAAAAAACCTACGAAATTTTTTGCGTTCGGTACCATCGAACGCGAGACGCTACTATAATCGAGCGCTTACATTTGAGCAACCGCCGAGCCTGTTTTGACATCAGACATTGCCGGAGAATTGACCGGGCAACTTGCCGCTTTATTAGCCGCCAGTTTTTGGGCTGTCGCCACGCTGCTGTATCACCGCGCCGGTAGTCATTTCTCGCCCTTACAAATGAATTTGGTTAAAGGCGTTATTGCAACTCCCCTGCTTTTGATTGTGAGCCTGTTACTAGGTAACTCGCTGGAACTCAATTCCGGCCTTTGGTTACTTGCCCTAAGCGGTATTATAGGTATTACCATTGGCGACAGTTGTCATTTTGCCGCTCTGCGCCGTTTAGGCCCCTGGCACGCTATGTTACTGGAGTACCTGGCACCGCCACTGGCTGCATTCATGGCCTGGTTATTCTTGAATGACGGTCTATCCACCATTGAAATTACCGGTGCAGTCATAACCTTAAGCA
>NZ_DFTS01000014.1:11142-14129 GCF_002383015.1 Idiomarina sp. UBA4206 | reverse complement strand
TCATAACCTTAAGCGGCGTTCTGTGGGTCGTTACAGAAAAAGCCCCTGACAAACAACCTGCGCTTTCTTTATCTGGTATCTTTTTCGGTTGCGGCGCGGCGCTCTGTCAGGCCACCGGGTTAGTCATGGCTTTTGCGGTACTAATGCAGTCGAATGTTAACGCTATTGATGCGGCATTTGTGCGTCTTGCCACAGGGTCTTTGTTGCTTGCCATAATTGTCGGGCTTTCAAAGCGAGGCGCGTACAACGCAATCATAAAACAAGTTCGCTCTATCAATCCGTTGCCACTGCTCGGCGCCATTGTATTCGGTACATTTCTGGCTATTTGGTTACAGCAAATTTCAATCGCCAATATCAACCCGGGTCTTACCCAAACCTTGCTATCCACCGCACCACTCTTTTTAATACCGATATCTTTACTGAAAAAACAACGGATTACCCCACGTTCTATAGCCGGAGCCCTAATCTCATTGGGCGGAATCAGTATTTTATTTCTATAGTAAGACGTAGAACCTTATTTCGTTGAGGATGCGAGGATAAACACTGACATCCCGGCAAAGGAGTTACCAATGAACGAAGAAAACTTACAAAGTGTGTCGGTGAAATGCCCGCACTGTGGTCACAATACTTTTTTGGATATTGACGCATCGGAGGGAAATCAGGACTATCAGGAAGAGTGTTCCGCCTGCGGTGACCTCATTCATGTTCAGTTACAGGTTGATGAAGTTAACCAACAGGCGCGCGTTAAAGTAGACGGCAACGACGAACAGTTTTACTGACGTTTAGCCAGCACCCGCTCAACGGTTTCAACAATAGTGATGGTTTGCTGATCAAGTTCAATGTTCAAACTGTCACCCACCTGCGTTGATTCTAAGTTGGTTAAGCGCAACGTTTCAGGAATTAAGTGCAGACTAAAGTAATTTGCGTCTACCTGACCTACCGTCAAACTCGCTCCATTAACTGCAATAAACCCTTTGGCAAACAAATACGGCGTGTATTGCTCCGGGAGTTCTACCCACATAGCGACATTATTGCCGGACGTATCAATTTTAGTCACTTTGCCCTGACAATGAATATGACCGGAAACCGCGTGCCCGCCAATTTCATCACCCACTTTAAGCGACCGCTCCAGGTTCACCGTATCCCCCTCGCTTAACAACCCCAGGTTCGTTAACCGCAAGGTTTCATCAATAACGTCAAAGTGCACCTGGGTATCGTTAAACTCAACCACAGTTAAACAGCAACCATTTATCGCAATACTTGCACCAATGGCCAAGTTTTGTAGAAATTGAGGTTCAGTTTTAATGACCAAGTGTCGAAAAGATCCTTGGTCAGAGACTGAAAATATCGTAGCTTGGGTTTGGACAATACCGGTAAACATCGATAAAACCTTGTTGCAAGGAATAAAATAATGAAGCGAAGTGTACTGATTTTCAGGCCTTTTGGCTATGTGTTAGTGGTCTTAGGATTATCTGCCTGCTCAGATGATCCAGGACTAACAGAGTACGCCGATAAGCTGAATAACCAAGTTCACAGTACACTCAATCTGCCTGCTCAAACGATACAGGCACCTAAGCCTCAACTGCAGTACCCTGCTAAACGCGATTTAACGCATAATATTGAGCGAACCAGCATGGGGTTACTGGACAGTCTGCAGCTTAATCATTGCCAATTAGGTCAGTTGATTGCCGAAAACAACAGCTCGCTGGGCAGGCTAAAAAATGGATTCAGCCGCTACCATGCTGATCTGGCAATGATTCAGGCACTCAATGAATGCATTGAACACCCTGATTCAACCGGCGTTAAAGACAAATTAAAAGAAGCTCTGGCGCATAAAGAGTCACAGCTTAAGAACAGCCTGGCGAACGCCTTTGCCCGCGACGACGGGCTCAGAAAAGCTTTGTCAGTAGGAAATAATTCGTTACCCAAAATACACGTTACCGAATACAACTACGCGGTAAATGCACTGGAACGTTTCACCCGCATACTGGAACGCTGGAGCTACACA
The DNA here is from genome assembly GCF_002383015.1 of Idiomarina sp. UBA4206. NCBI lineage: Bacteria > Pseudomonadati > Pseudomonadota > Gammaproteobacteria > Alteromonadales > Idiomarinaceae > Idiomarina > Idiomarina sp. UBA4206. The sequence goes on along the minus strand of NZ_DFTS01000014.1, from coordinate 12,121 downwards.
AAAAAAGCGGATGACCCGGCAGAACTCATAAAAATGCTTGGCCGTTTAGAGCGTAGTAATTACCTTCCCGACCTTTACCGCACTATGCTGGACTACTCCTATAAATTGGAGAAAATGACCGAACTTCTGCCTGAGATCCCACAATCGGTTTACTGCCAGAATGACCAAGTACCCGATAAAGCTCTGGAGCTGAAAAAAGCTTTTAACGCCATTTATATTGAAGAAATGCAAGGCGACATAGCGGAAATTATCGAACAGCATCAGCGTTTACTGATGACTCTTGAAAGTCTCGAAGGCATAGCACCTCAGCCCGAGTTAAAGACCTACATTGCAGAGTTGGGTACGCTCAGTAAAAAGCTCACCGATGCATCAGTGCATTTTGTTCGCCCGTGGCAGAGGTTTTACAGTGCCTGTGACTTTACGCCGGGCCTGGATTAAACGTAGCTGACTCAATTTACTGGCGCCGACTTTACGCTTACAGATGCCATATTTTAGTCAGACTGGGGTGTGGCTTACCTTGCTCTTTTTCATGAATTTCATTGATAACGTAGCGTAAACCAAGAAATACCCAGAGCCAGAAAGCCGCAAACAGTGTACCAACCATAATAACGATGACCGATGAACGCATCAAAATATCCACATGCAGAATATTAAACCCAAGCTGCGCGATGATACCCGCTATTCCGGCAAGAAAAAGAAGCCCGGCAAACGCCCGTATTACTCGTAAAAAATTTAACATGAAACCTCCTGAGTCTTTGCCGATTTCCCCCCTATCCCCTTTTATTGAAGCCGAAAAAGAAAATTTGAGCAAATTCAACGGGACTTAAGCGCAACACCTCTGGCTCTGTATTGAATAGAAATTCGACAAACAAATGGGTTTCATAAAAAATCACTTGCACCTGTTAGCGCAAATCACTAATATACCGCCCGTCTTAACGACACTTCTAAATGTGCGTCCGTAGCTCAGTTGGTTAGAGCG
>NZ_DFTS01000014.1:4759-11003 GCF_002383015.1 Idiomarina sp. UBA4206 | reverse complement strand
AGGTCGGTAGTTCGAGTCTACTCGGACGCACCATTTGAAAATCCCTCTCAAGTCTTCTAAATTCAATACTTTCAGCACGTTAAACTTTTCACATAGAAGTTGACTCATGCATGACTAATTCGGGCATCATACTGGTAGCGTCAGCGGCGCTTTTCTGGGGTTTGTCGGGCGGAATTGCCGGTATTCTCATTAACAACGACTGGGATGCCCTGTTAATCTCTTTCTACCGCGGCGCAATTGGATTAGTATTTGTGCTTATTTGGCTGGCACTGAGGCCTCGATACAGCGGTCTGGCCAATAGTCGGTTATGGCTATGGGCCGTCATTGCAGGGCTGGGTGTAGCCGGTAACTTCGGTTTTTACTTCTTTAGTATTTCCGAAAGCAACGTTGCGGTTGCTGCAACCCTTATGTATTGCGCGCCAATATTTGTTTACCTCATTTCTTTTGCGCTCAAGCTGGAAAGCCCTACGCTCGTAAAATGGGCAGCAATTGCGTTAGTTATGGTGGGTGTTGTGCTGCTGACCCGTGTTTATCAAATGGAAGGGAACAGCATTACCCTGCTGGGTGTGGCAACGGGGTTACTCTCAGGACTGTCCTTGGCTCTTTTTATCTTCGGCTTTAAATACGCCACTCAGCACGGCAGCCCGCAGGCCATTCTTAGCATTGCTTTTTTAACCCTTGTTGTGGTGCTGGGTGTTCTGATAGATCCGGCAGAAGCAGCTCAGGTGCCAGGTTCGGTCGACTGGCCCCTATTTGCCATTATTGGGGTGCTTGGCGGCGGTGCATCCTTTATTCTGTATCTTATTGGCTTACGAAGAACACCACCGGCCTTAGCCTCTATTGTGGCCACAATAGAGCCCGTCACGGCTTCGCTTTTCGGCGTAATTGTTTTAGGTGAAATACTGGCTTACTCACAAGTATTAGGCATGCTGCTTATTCTTGTCACTGTCACTGCTTTGGGTGTTTATTCCGGTAAAGAGTCTTCTGATTAAACGGATTATCGCACTACCTTTTGTCCAAAGCCTGTTACAATACACCAAGAAACTTAAACTGAAAGTAGCCTCTTAATGCCTGACCAGACTCCAGCAAAAACAGCCGAAATTACTCAATTTAATCAGCTAAGCTTAGCGCCAGCCTTAATCTCCAGACTGAATGAAATTGGTTATGAACAAATGACGCCAGTTCAGTCATTAAGCTTGCCAGTTATTCTGGATAATGCGGATGCGGTTGTACGGGCCAATACCGGTTCAGGAAAAACAACGGCTTTTGCGCTGGCTCTGCTGTCCAAGTTGAATACTAAAAGCTTTGCCCCACAGGCGTTAGTGCTTTGCCCTACGCGCGAATTAGCTCATCAAGTTGCCGAAGAAGTTCGTAACTTAGCTAAATCTATGACGAACATAAAAATATTAACCTTATGTGGTGGAGAGCCAAGCCGCATCCAGACCAGTTCCCTTGAGCATGGCGCTCATGTATTGGTTGGGACTCCCGGGCGTGTACTTGACCACCTTGAGCAACGAAATGTTGATTTGTCCGCGCTGAACACCTTTGTTCTGGACGAGGCTGACCGTATGCTCGAGATGGGGTTTCAGGAGAGCCTGAGCGCTATTGTTAAGCATATTCCTAAAGCGCGACAAACCCTGTTATTTAGTGCGACTTATCCAAAGAATATCGCGGCTTTGGCTGAGCAGGTAACAACCAAAGCGACCAATATTAATGCGATTCAGGAAGCAGCAAGACCCAGAATTAAACAACACTTTTATGCAATGAACAACGAAGACAGCACACAACTGGTCATGAGCGTGTTAACGGAGCACCAGCCAGAAAACTGTCTTGTTTTTTGCAACACAAAGAACGAAGTTAAGGACATACTCAGTACGCTGCAGACAAATAAATTCAGCGTGTTAGCTTTGCATGGAGAGCTTGAACAAAAAGACCGTGATCAGGCAATTATACAATTCAGTAACGGCAGTGTGCGGGTACTTGTAGCAACCGATGTCGCCTCTCGCGGGTTAGATATTGCTGAGCTCGACTTGGTTGTTAATGTTCATATGGCTCACGATTTAGATACCCATACCCACCGTATAGGCCGTACCGGCCGTGCCGGAAAAGAAGGTATGGCTATAACCTTAGTTTCCGCACAGGACGACTATAAAATGCGACTGCTGGAAGACACCTTCGCCGAGCCCATTCAGATACAATCTGCACCAAACTTACCTGGCATTAAACCTCTGAAAGCGAATATGACAACGCTGCAAATAAGTGGCGGAAAGAAAGATAAGTTAAGACCAGGTGACATTGTCGGAGCACTAACCAAAGACGATGTTCTGAGTGCAGACGATATTGGAAAAATAAAGCTGGAAAGTACGTTTGGTTTTGTTGCCGTACATTCTGGTTTGGCAAAACACGCTTTAGGTCTTATTGGTAACAATAAGATAAAGGGTAAGAAGTTTCGCGCAAAACTGCTTTAAATAATTCAGAGAATAAATAAAAAAACGGTGGCATTTTACCGCCACCGTTTTCACTTCTACTTTCCTGAGCTCAGCTTTTATTTCAGATCAAAACGATCTAACTGCATGACTTTCGTCCATGCCTGAACAAAATCACCGACAAACTTCTGGTCTGCATCGCTCATTGCATAAACTTCTGCAACAGCACGCAATTCAGAGTTCGAACCAAAAATCAGGTCAACCGGCGTTGCTGTATATTTCTGCTCTCCGGTTTTACGGTCGTAACCTTCGTAGATAGCTTCATTGTCCGATGACTGCTTCCATTCGTTATCCATGCTTAGCAGGTTAACGAAAAAGTCGTTACTTAATGTACCCGGCTTGTCAGTAAACACACCATGGTCACTGCCATCATAGTTAGCATCTAAAGTACGCAAACCACCGACTAATACAGTCATTTCCGGCACGGTTAAGGTTAACTGGTCAGCTTTATCGACCATGTGCTGAGCCGGCGGCACTCGGTTACCTTCAGCATAATAGTTGCGGAAGGCATCGGCTTTAGGTTCAAGGAAAGAAAACGAATTAACGTCGGTCATTTCCTGAGACGCGTCAGTGCGGCCCGGCTCAAACGGAACGGTCACATCATAGCCAGCGTCTTTCGCTGCTTTTTCAATAGCCGCTGCACCACCAAGAACAATAACGTCAGCTAACGACACTTGCTTGTCGCCTGATAACTCATCATTAAAGTCTTCCTGAACACCCTTCAATGTATTTAGCGCTTTCTTAAGCTCAGTTGGGTTATTCGCTTCCCAACTCACCTGAGGCTCTAATGCAATACGAGCGCCATTAGCACCACCACGCATGTCAGTACCGCGGAAGCTTGATGCCGATGCCCAAGCTGTACGTACTAACTGAGGTACAGAAAGACCAGAGTCCAGAATTACCGCTTTAAGCTGCTCAATTTCACCATCGTTAATCAGCTCAAAGTCCACTTCAGGGATAGGATCTTGCCATAGAAGATCTTCCTGCGGAGCCATATCGCCAAGATAACGCTGCTTAGGACCCATATCACGGTGCGTCAGCTTGAACCAGGCTTTGGCAAAGGCCAATTCAAACTCTTTAGGGTCTTCGTGGAAGCGCTTAGCGATTTTACGATACTCAGGGTCCTCTTTTAGCGAAAGGTCCGTCGTAAACATAATAGGTGCATGACGTTTGCCTTCAACATGCGCGTCCGGCACCAGTGCTGACGCCTGACCGTCAACAGGGATCCACTGAATAGCGCCTGCAGGACTCTTTGTCTGTTCCCACTCAAAACCAAACAAGTTATCCAGGTACTGAGTTGTCCATGCGGTTGGATTCACTGACCACGCACCTTCTAAACCACTGGTGATGGTGTCTTCAGCATTGCCCTTGCCACATTTGTTTTTCCAGCCCAGCCCCTGCTCTTCTACACCCGCAGCTGCTGGTTCTGCACCTAAGCAGTCTTCTGGCTTGTGCGCGCCGTGCGCCTTACCGAAGGTATGTCCGCCGGCAATTAAGGCGACCGTTTCTTCGTCGTTCATTGCCATACGGCCAAAGGTGTCGCGTATATCTTTTGCTGCCAATAACGGGTCAGGTTTACCGTTTGGTTCTTCAGGGTTAACGTAAATTAAGCCCATCTGAACAGCTGCCAGAGGGTTTTCAAGTTCACGATCACCTGAGTAACGTTCGCCACCGCCTAACCATTCTTTTTCAGGCCCCCAGTAAACAATGTCGGGTTCCCATGCATCTTCGCGTCCACCGGCAAAACCGAAGGTTTCAAAGCCCATCGATTCAAGCGCAACGTTACCGGTTAACACCATTAAATCAGCCCAGGAAATATTCTTTCCATACTTCTGCTTAACCGGCCACAATAGGCGGCGCGCTTTATCCAGACTGACATTATCCGGCCAGCTGTTCAAAGGTTCAAAACGTTGCTGAGCGCCTGCGGCACCACCACGGCCGTCCTGAACCCGATAAGTTCCGGCTCCGTGCCAGGCCATACGAATAAAGAAAGGACCATAATGCCCATAATCGGCCGGCCACCAGTCCTGATCCGATGTCATTAATTCTTCAATGTCTTTTTTGACTTGCTCTAGATCAAGCTGACTGAAAGCCTCAGCGTAATCAAAATCATCGCCATAAGGGTCTGACTCCGGGCTGTGTTGACGTAGAGGCTCTAAATTGAGCTTATTTGGCCACCAAAACTCGTTCGACTTAGGCTCAGGAGAGTTCATCTCGTAAGATGAGCTTTCCTGGGCATTGGCAACACCTGATCCCACGGAAAGCGATATCGCAATCGCTACAGTAGAAAGTAAAGGTACTGTTTTATTAAACATGATTAATTACCCTTTTTGTTAGACACAGTAAGTGCGCTATTAATATAGACTAAACGCGGTGTTTTTGGGGGCTCAGATAGATTCGAAAAATAGATTGAGCTAATCGGATAGTCAGCTTTAACGACAAGAATGATTTGAAAAGTGTTAAGAAAGGTTAAAGATTAAGGTAAAAACGAAGAACCGCATATATACCTATTACAGGGTCATTTGTTAATACGGTGTGGGTTTTTATCATGATTAAATACAAACAAAACTACTTAACACTCTGCTTGTGTACTGCCTTAACGTCTTTTGCCTTTTCCGCGCAAATATCTGCAACTCCCCTTCAGCAGGAAGAAAATGAAACAGACGAAGAGTCTATGGAAAAAATTACCGTTATTGGTAGCAATATCAGCGGCGCTCAGGCAGCCGGAAGGCTTCCTGTTACTACCCTGAATGCGGACGACATAACCAATACAGGCGCGGTAACCGGAGACGAACTGCTCCGCTCTATTCCCCAAATTGGCGACATTAGTTTTAATAATGAACGGGCAATTGGTGGTGTTAACGACGCCCGTGGCGATGTCGCCTCAATTAACTTAAGAGGTATAGGGACCGGTAATACATTAACCTTACTGAACGGCCGTCGACTGGTTCTTCATCCGGGCACCCAGACTGAAAATTTCGTGCCCGTCACTACCGTCAACTCAAATACCCTACCGGTTTCTGGTTTAAGACGGCTGGAAGTGCTTCGGGACGGTGCTTCCGCTCTTTACGGGACTGACGCTGTAGCCGGTGTCGTAAATTATGTTTTGAAAAAAGATACCACTCAAAGCCAGTTAAAACTCAATGCGGGAAATGCCGCTGGTACCTCAATGCAGCAATACTTGGTCAGTGGTTCTACCGGGCTGTTCTTTAACGATGATAAAAGCCATTTAAGTCTCTCTTTCGCTTACTACACCCGCGACGAGATAGGCGCTAACGAACGTTCCTACTCAGCCAGCGAAGACCGTCGCTTTAATGACAGAATACCGGACGAGTTTATAGGCGACACACAACTGGATAACCGCTCATTGTCCAGCCCCTGGGCCATTTTTGACGGTGAAAACATCGGCCGCTTTCATATACGCCCGGAATCTATGGGGGAATGCTTCCAGAGCTTATCCGACGGTGTATGTGCCGCCGAAGGTTCTATCCCAAGAGACATGCGCTATGACTCGGCTCTTGAGGATCAGAGCATGACCTCTGCAATTGATCGAGCGAATTTGTTTGCTTATTTTATCCACAAACTTTCACCGGGTCTGGAGTTTTTCGGCGAAGCTTTATATTACGAAGCCATCTCGAAGCGTCGGCGAGAACAAAACGCTAACTTAACCGCACAGCGTTTTACCATAAGTGAAGACGCTGCATACAACCCTTTTGGCGAAACCGTCACTCTGCGTAACATCCGTCCAATGGATGTTG
>NZ_DFTS01000014.1:0-4638 GCF_002383015.1 Idiomarina sp. UBA4206 | reverse complement strand
CCCCAGAAGGATTGAAGTCGAAGACTCCAGTTACCGCGTGCTGGGAGGATTAAAGGGTTACTCAAATCAATGGGAGTGGGAATCAGCCTTGCTTTATTCCCGGGCTGACACTCTGGATACCGGATACAACAGAATTCGGGTTAGTGCACTGCAACAAGCGATTAACTCAACTAATATCAGCGAAGCTTATAACCCTTTTATTGGTGGGGATCCAAATAATCTAAATAGCGGAACCTCAGTCTATAATTCACCGGAGGTGATAGCCGGACTGACCGAAGACATTACTCGTGACAGCTCTACCGAACTTGCTCTTTGGGACTTTAAACTGTCCAATCCCGCACTGGCAAACTGGTATGCCGGAGATATAGGCATTGCCACTGGTGTTGAGTATCGTTACGAATCTTACGCTGATGATCGTCACCCCCTACTTGATGGTTCTAATCCATTTTACGATCAAATTACCGGCGAACTTATGACAAACTCGGACGTACTGGGTAGCAGTTCAACGCCCGATGCTGAAGGAAGTCGCAATGTTTTTTCGGCCTACGCCGAACTCTTAGTCCCCTTGCATCAAACCTTCGATATGCAGTTAGCCTTTCGTTATGAGCAGTTTTCTGATGTAGGCAGCGTCACCAAACCAAAAATTGCGCTTAGCTGGCTGCCTGCTGAATGGCTGCAGCTGCGTGCGTCCTATTCCGGCGGTTTCCGCGCGCCTAACCTGCCTCAGGTCGTTGAGGAAAGCGTCTCCCGCACCAATACCAGAACCGATCCGGTAATTGACGATCGCTATGGGATAACTGAAGTTCGGGGCGGTAACAGTGAACTTACTCCTGAAGACGATGAGATTTATAACTTTGGTATTGCGATTACACCTTTTGATAACTTCCTTATTACGATAGACCGCTGGACGATTGAGCAAGAAGGCGTTGTTGGAATTTTAAACAGCCAGACTCATCTACTTTACGATTCCCTGTTACGCTCACAAGGCGAATCTAACCCTGCAGTTATACGCAACGACGACTTAGAAGTGGTTTACGTCAATAACCAATACGATAACTTAGAGGTTCGTGAAATTTCAGGAACAGATATTAGTATTAATTACGAAGTAAATACGGAAGCGGCCGGACGGTTTAACTTGTCTGTAAATGCCGCTCATTTGCGTAAATTTATGCAAACACCTGACCCAATAAGTGCCATTGTTTTAGAAGCACAAGAAAACGGCAACCCTGCGGTGCCCATTGACATACCGGTGGTTGGCGCCGGTGACTTAAGACAAATGAACGGTAACCCCAAATGGCGTTCCTTTGCTCAGCTTAACTGGGACTTAGGGAACTGGGGCGCAGGCATTCGGGTCAACTATATTGATGACTTTTATGAAACAAGCGTAACAACATCTTCAGGTGAAATGATGCCAATTGATAGCTGGACAACAATGGATATCTACCTTGATTACCACTTTAGTCAGAAGTCTCTTGATGGCTTAAGCCTGCGGCTAGGCGCACGTAACCTTGCAAATAAAAAGCCTCCAATTGCAGATGAAAGCTTTGGTTACTTTTCCGATGTTCACTCGAACCGTGGGCGCTATACATACGCAACCTTATCATGGGCATTTTAGGAGAATAGATGCTTTCACTGGCCAGTGTCGCGTTATTTAGTCAGTTATCGCTTCAACAACCTGAGGAAGTGAACAAAGGGCCGGAAGACTGCTCTTTTGAGAAAGTCGACTTTACAACCAACTTCGCTGTTGGTCGTTTGCACCATTGTGAGAAAACTGGTGACAATCAATACAGTCTGTACCTTGAACCAGAAAGAGAAAAAATCAATCCGAGCCCTTGGTATGCCTTTGCCGTAGAGAACCTTACTGAAGAGAGTCAAACCATTGATATCACACTGGTCGCCAGTGAAGGGGTATCTCGTTATAAGCCTAAACGCAGCGCAGGAGACGATATGTGGCACCCCATTCCCTTTTCGGAAGGTGATGGCTGGCTTCAGTTTGAACTGACACTATCGGCGCAAACAAAAGAACTTATCGCCGGGCAGGAGATCATCGATAACGTCCATTACATTGAGTGGCTTAGTAGCTTAATTAAAGAGCCACAACAATCGGAAGTTATTTCTCTGGGGGTTTCTAGTGAAGGCCGCAACTTAGCGGCCTTAGAACACAAAGTGAAATCCAGCGACAAGTGGATAATACTTATTGGCCGACAACACCCGCCAGAGGTTACTGGTGCACTTGCCCTGCTCCATTTTGGCGAGCTTTTATTCAGCGACGAAGCTTACGTGGTTAAGTTTCGTCAAAAGTACAATATATTACTGGTTCCTAACATGAACCCGGACGGCGTCTATCATGGCAACTGGCGGTTAACGGCAGCTGGCATCGATATGAACCGCGACTGGAACAACCAAACGCTTCCGGAAACCCAAGCCTTAACCAACTACCTTGAAAAGCTCGTAGAAAACGGTGGTCAAATAGAGTTTGCGATAGACTTTCACTCCACTCACCGTAATGTCTTTTACACTATGCCTAAAGACTATGAGTCACCAAGTGGCGTCCCTTTAAGAAACCCACAGCGAGTTTATGACTGGATTGAAGAAATAGCCGAAATGGTCGATTCAGTGGAACTCGAATATCAACCGGGTGACCATCCTGAAAGCGGTGTTTTTAAACAATTTATCGCTGATGAGTTCGCCGCTCACGCCGTCACCTATGAAGTCAGTGACAGCGAAGACCGAAATAACATTAAAAGAGTTGCGGAAGCCGCTCTCATTTCTCTGGTGAACCGCCTAGATTAAAGGTTTCGTAAAGTTCATTGCTGCCTGTCGTTGGTGTCGCTATTTTTTAACGCAGGATAGCCAATTGGTTATCTCTGCTTAGCGACTCTCAACAAAGGAAGTATTATGAAGAAAACATTAATTGCAATTGCATTGATTGGAACTTCAACTAGCGCATTAGCGGACTCTCCTAACTGGAATAAACTTCAGGCGTCGTACATTGACACCGATATCGAAACGCCTATTGACGAAGATATCTCAATGGACGGATATGCCGTATCGGGGTCACTATCGCTGAATGAGTCCATTTTTATCTTGGCTAACTTCGACTCTGTTGGCGATGAGTCGGAATTCGGGGATGTCGATTTAGACTCGCTTAATGCGGGTATCGGGTTCAATCATGGCATCACAGAATCCACCGATATTTTTGCAACCGTCACCTACGAAAAGCTTGAACTTGTAGGCTCTGTTGACGACATCGGCTCTGAGTCATTTGATGAATCTGGATACGGTGCCGGACTAGGTGTTCGCTCAATGTTGACAGATTTTCTTGAGTTGTCAGTAAAAGCTGATTACCTGGACATTGATGATGAAAATGCCATTCGTTACGATGCTTCAGCGTTCTTTCATTTGACTGAAAACCTGTCTCTTGGGGTTGGCTATAAACTCTACGACCTCGATGAAATTGACCAGGACATTGATACTGTCGCGGCAACAGTCCGATACAGTTTTTAATACCAGGATTGTTCCCCTAAGCACTGACGTGCGGCTCGATGCAGCGCACGTCAGTATCCTTCCTAATTAAATTTATTTCTCTAATCTATTATTTTTACAGCGAAAAATCGATCTAACTTTGAGAAATCTGCGTAGCTCTCTATACTCTAGTAATGAATTTAGAATAAATGTTTAAATTCAAGGCGGTAAAATGCCTACTTCTATAAAGGGGAGAGCTAATGTCCAAAAAAGAAGAAGAAGTGCTCCGCGGAGATAAAGATCTCGAGCGTGAGCGTAAAGCTAACGACCCAATGATTCCTGATGGTGAAGTCAATCCAATCAATACCGATTATCAAGTAGGACAAGACAACGTTGTGATGAAATTCGGGCCTTTTGGTCTCGATTTTCATAATCGCGTATTTGCCATTTCAGGACTGGCAATTGTTGCCTTTGTCTTCATAACCTTAATGTTTCAAAATCAGGCTGAACCTGTATTTACAAGCACCAAAGACTGGCTTACAGCCAATCTTGACTGGTTCTTTATTGGAGCGGCCAATATATTTGTAATCCTGTGTTTGTTTCTCATCTTTTCTCCACTCGGTAATGTCCGTCTGGGGGGAACCGAGGCCAGCCCCGATTTTTCTTATTTAGGTTGGTTTTCAATGCTATTCGCTGCCGGTATGGGTATCGGACTCATGTTTTATGGTGTTTCCGAGCCAATAACCCACTTCAGTACCGCCCTGGCTGGTACTGAAACAAATGCCGACGGTATACGCACCGACTGGGCACCTCTTGCTGGTGCCGGTGGCGATGAAGCCGCGGCAATGAAGCTGGGCATGGCTGCTACGATTTTCCACTGGGCACTGCACCCATGGGCAATCTATGCGGTACTAGCGCTAGGGCTCGCTTTATTCTCTTTCAACAAAGGGTTGCCGCTTACTATTCGCTCAATTTTCTACCCTATTTTGGGTGAGCGCGTATGGGGCTGGCCAGGTCATATCATCGATATTGTAGCCATACTGGCAACCTTGTTTGGCTTAGCAACGTCACTTGGCTTGGGTGCTTCCCAGGCAGCGTCCGGCTTTAATTTCTTGTTTGGCTGGAGTGAGGGAACCACAACACAGGTTCTGCTAGTTATCGGTATTACCGCTG
>NZ_DFTS01000003.1:22796-29193 GCF_002383015.1 Idiomarina sp. UBA4206 | reverse complement strand
CAACCATTAAATCCGTATACCCCCTATTAAGTGGTACCGAAATGGCCGCATTCCTTGCCAATATGGTTGACACCTTTATGGGCTTTGCGCCTTTAGGTGTTGTGCTGGTTGCCATGTTAGGTGTCGGTGTAGCCGAGCGCTCAGGTTTTATTAATGTCGCCATTAAGTTAATGCTGAACGTCACGCCCAAAATGTTGCTGACGCCAGTGCTGATTCTGGTTGCTATTGTCAGCCATACCGCCGTTGATGCCGGCTATGTGCTGGTTATTCCTTTGGGTGGTGTTATTTTTTACGCTGCTGGTAGACATCCATTGGCCGGTATCGCCGCCGCTTTCGCTGGTGTTTCCGGTGGCTTCAGTGCCAACTTTGTTCCTTCCGCTATAGACCCGTTGCTACAAGGTTTTACTGAAAGTGCCGCACAAATTATTGATGCGGATATGCAGTTAAACCCATTAAACAACTATTACTTTACCGCCGCTTCGTCAGTTATCGTTGTCGCTATTGGCTGGTTCCTGACCGATAAGGTGGTTGAACCTCGTTTACGCGGTGCCGAAATTGACGGTGATGCCGATGACATGCCTGCACTGGATGATGTTTCCCCGCGTGACCGCAAAGCGTTTTACGCTGGCGTAATCACCATGGCAGTAGGTTTGGCCCTATTGTATTTTTCCGCAACGGCTGAAAATACACCATTAGCTGACCCGGCAACGGGTGAATTGGCATCCTACTCAGCCCCTCTTATGGGCATGATTGTTCCGCTTATTTTCCTGCTGTTTATTATTCCGGGCATTGTTCATGGCTACGTTTCCGGTAACTTTACCAACTCGCAGGACGTTATCGGCGCAATGACCAAGTCGATGGAAGGTATGGCTTACTATATGGTCATGGCGTTCTTCTGTGCCTTATTTATTAAAGCCTTCGGTGACTCTCAGCTCGGTACGCTAATTTCCGTTAAAGGCGCGAACTTCTTGGCCAGCCTGGAGCTGTCCGGTGGAGTTACCATGGTCGGCATCGTCATTCTGGTAGCCTTTATCAACCTATTTGTGGGTTCAGCTTCAGCGAAATGGGCTTTGATATCACCTATTTTTGTGCCCATGCTAATGCAGCTGGGTTACTCACCGGATTTAACTCAGGCTGCTTATCGTGTCGGTGATTCATCCAGTAATATCATTACTCCGCTGCTGCCCTACTTCCCGCTGGTTGTGCTTTACTGCCAACGTTACGTAAAAGGCACCGGCATTGGCACATTGGTTGCGATGATGCTGCCATACACTATCGCTCTGTTGATTTTGTGGTCAGCGTTCCTGATTTTATATTGGACACTTGGGTTCCCACTCGGTATTCAGGCTAACTACGTTTACCCGGCGGGCTAAACTCATGACCTCTGTTAACAATAAAACAGTCTGGCTAACCGGTGCTTCTTCGGGCATCGGTCTGGCTTTGGCACGTCAGTTAGCCAATCAGGGTGCCAGACTTATTTTAACCTCACGCCGTGAGCAACAATTGGAAGAGTTACGACAGAGCCTTCCAAACAGCGAACAGCATCAGGTATTAGCTCTGGACTTAAGCCAGCCTGAGAAAGCCAAAGAAACAGCGTCTGCGGCATTGAGAAATACACCGGTCGATATACTTATTAATAACGCCGGTGTTTCTCAGCGCAGCCCGGCTATGGAAACTGATCTCACTGTATACAGAACGCTGATGGAGGTCGATTACTTCTCGGTAGTGGCGTTAAACCAGGTGGTATTAGCTGAAATGGTAAAGCGCCGTAATGGCCATATTGTCACCGTTTCTAGTGTGGCAGGCAAAGTTGGAACCAAACTACGCAGCGGTTATTCAGGCGCTAAGTTCGCAGTCATTGGCTATATGGACTGCCTGCGAGCGGAAATGGCCGAGCACAATGTGCGTTGCACAACGGTACTTCCCGGCTTTGTACGCACACAAATAGCGCACAACGCGTTGACCGGAGACGGCTCTTTAAGAGGTAAAGAAGACCAGGACAACGCCAGCGGCATCAGTCCTGAGCAATGCGCCGCCGATATTATCCGCGCTATTGAAAGCAATAAAGCGGAAGTCATTAGCGGCAAAGGCATGAGCAAAGTAGCACCGCTACTACAGCGATTCTTCCCGGGTTTACTCAGAAAAATGTTGGCTAACCGGTGAGTTCGCTTACCGGTTTTAATTCCAGGCAGGGTTCCAGGTAATTTCCCAAATATGCCCATCCGGGTCTTTAAAAAAGCCCCCGTAGCCGCCCCAGAATAAGTCTTTCGCGGGTTTAATAATCTCAGCTCCTGCTCGTTCCGCTTCCACCATAACTTCATCAACCGCACTCCGGGAACTGACATTATGGCTCAGCAGAACTTCATTAGCCGCACGAGCGACATCAACGCCCATTTCTGCCGCAATACTTTTACGTGGCCATAACGCCAATCTGAGCCCACTGGGTAATTTAAAGAACACCACGGCACCATGCTCAAACTCTTCACCTATAATGCCGTCGGTTTCCCAACCCAGGCCGTCCTGATAAAACGCCAACGAACGTTTCAAATCATCAACGCCTAAGGTGATCACACTAATACTGGGGTTCATAGAACCTCTTCGCGATTAAGGCTAAACTCTTACAATGTACTCTAATCAACATTGATACTCCGGTCAAAACATGGATAAAGAACTGCTAAGCCATTATAAGAATACAGATTACTGGTTCACAGTTGATGACAAGACAATCACTCTGAATATAGGGCGGAAGAATAATGACTTTGACCGCTTATGTGAACGTTTCGGCTGCACTACGGGTGCTTTTATCACCGCCTGTAACCCGCAAAGCCAACTTCTCACAGATGACGAAAATAAACGCAGAAACAAACAATTAGCCACTCATTTAGAGAAATTAAGCCAATTTTACTGCTTTCCTGGTGCAGGACAGGACCGCGACCAACAATGGCCGCCGGAAGCCAGCTTTATGATTTTAGGACTCAGTCAGGAAACAGCCATTGACCTGGCACGAGAGTACCAGCAGAATGCGCTGGTCTGGATTGAACATCAACAAGCTGCAGTGCTCATCGACGTATGAGTTAAGGGGACACCATGCCATCACACCATAGCCGCTGATAAACAAGCTTTTGTTTATGCGATCATCGCCGTACTGTTATGGTCAACGGTCGCTACTGCATTTAAAATAACTCTTCAGTACATGACACCACTGCAGATGGTCACGGCCGCCAGTACGGTATCTTTTGTCATTCTAGCGCTGGTCTGCTTTATTCAGAAAAAGACCTCTGAGCTGATACTTGAGCTGCGTAAAATGCCTCTGTATTACCTGCTGATGGGGCTTATTAATCCACTAATTTACTACCTGGTGCTTTTTCAGGCTTATAAACTATTGCCGGCTTCCGAAGCCCAGCCACTTAATTACACCTGGGCCATTGCCCTTAGTATTATGGCCGCGCTGTTTTTAAAACAAAGCATACGCCGGCGCGACTGGGTTGCCTGCGCCTTAGGTTATTTTGGCGTTTTGGTTATTGCCACACGAGGTAATGTGCTGGCTCTTAGCTTCAGTGACCCCTGGGGCGTTACACTGGCGTTAATTTCCACTTTCTTGTGGGCTGGTTACTGGATCCTGAATACACGCCGCAACGCCGACTCCGTCGTGAGCTTAGTGCTTTCCTTCGGCCTGGCTTTACCCATACTCATTGTCGCTAGTTTTATCTGGAGTGACTGGTCTGCAATACCCTGGCAAGGCTGGGCCGCAGTAAGCTATGTGGGATTATTTGAAATGGGAATAACCTTTTTATTCTGGTTAAAAGCCATGAAGACAGCCACCAATACGACGCTTATCAGTAACCTAATTTTTATTTCGCCTTTTATCTCACTGTTGCTGCTCTCAGTAGTGATTGGCGAAACCATTTATCCAAGTACCCTTATTGGCCTTATGCTGATTATCTTCGGGCTGTTAGTTCAACGTATTCACTTTCGGCGTAAGCTTAAGCCATAGCCTTGTTCACAATCTCATCGGCGGCTTCTTTGTCCTCTTCATCTGGTGAAGGGCCGTCATCCACACCGTTCTCTCCCGGTGCCAAAGCAAGCTCCGTCAGTAACGGAAAGTGATCGGACCCAAAGCCCGGTAAACGCGTCATTGAGACCAAAGCAAAATGGTGGCTGTGGAATATATGGTCGAGTGGCCAGCGTGCAAACCAATATTCCGCATGAAAGGTATTGAACATACCGCGCCCAATTCGAGGGTCTAACAAGCTGCTGATTTTTCTGAAAAGAAGCGTGGTACGTGACCAGGCAACGTCGTTCAAGTCTCCGGTGACTATGGTTGGGTATTTCTCCGGCTCTACCCTACGAGCAACCAGCACCAATTCGGCATCCCGCTCCTCCGACTCTTCATTCTCAGAAGGACTCGGTGGCGCCGGATGCACAAAATGCGCTTTTACTCTCTGTCCGCAAGGCAGTTCGATAAAACAATGTATTGAAGGTTTGTCATCTTCTACCAAATACTCGACATTAACGTCAGACAAAACATAACGAGAATACACATGCATGCCATAGAGGTTGTCCAGAGGTACCTTTACCGTATACGGATAATCCTTTTCAATTACATCTAACCGTTCCTGCCACCAGTCATCCGACTCAAGCGTGACCAGTACATCTGGCGTAAAATCATGAACAAGCTTAATTAAACCATCACTATTATGGTTAGGGGTAAGAACATTGGCCGTCATAATACGTAAACGCTCGTAATGACTACCCACCCGGACAGCCTCAACTTCCTTAGGAAAGAAGAACGTATAAGGCACAACCCACCACAGCTGACAAACTAAACAACCAATGAGGAGCCCCGAAGCAATAGCAGTAACAGACGTCCAGTCACGAATAACAACCAGACCCACAACCAGTAAGGTTGCTAATAACACCGACAGCTGCAAACGCGGAAAATCTAACCCACGTATCCACCAGACTTGTGACCGGGACAAAGGCACCAGGGTAAGCACCAACAGTAATACCGCCAAGGAAAGATAAATAATTTCAAACATGCTGGCTCTCAATACGTCTCAGATAAGAAAACCATAGCACAGCTATAAGAAAATAAGGGGAAAGGAAGTGTTAAGGCTCCTACGGACATTGCGCTCCGCTGGAAGTCAAAACTCTCTGATACAGGAGACGCAGCGAGCTCATCCATGAGAGCTTGACGAAGGCCATCCATGGCCTTCGACACTCCTGTATCAGAGGGTCTTAACTTCCGGCACTACGCACACTATCCGTAGGAGCCTTAACCTTATTAAACAAACCTAGATAAGAGGTAGGGAGTCAGAAACAAAAAAGAGTTAGGTGTAAGTTAAGAAACTGTGTGACGCCAAGGATGGCGTCACCCAAGCCCCCATGGACGGGTTCACGGCGTGTTTCTTAACTTAGCCTAACTCTTTGTTTCTGGCCCAGTCTTTATCTCAGACCATGTTTACCAGCATGCTGGTTGGGTCTTCGAGGTATTCCTGCCAGAGTTTGTTGAAACGGGCAATGGTACCACCATCGATAATCCGGTGGTCGCCTGACCAGCTTACCGTCATTATCTTACGGGCAACCACGTTACCGTTGGCATCAAAGCGCGGCAGTTCCTGCACCTTACCTAAAGCGACAATCGCGGCTTCCGGCTTATTGATAATAGGTGTTGCCACCGTACCGCCAATAACACCAATGTTTGAAATACTGATAGTACCGCCTTTCATATCGGCTTGCGGCAACTTGCCTTCACGCGATGCCTGAGTCAGACGAGTGACTTCATTGGCTACATCAATAATGCTCTTGTTTTGTACCTGTTTGACGTTAGGTACTAACAGGCCAATTTTGGTATCAACGGCCATGCCAATGTTGTGGTCATCAAAGTAAGTGATCTCTGTACAGTCTTCATTCACCTGTGCGTTCATCACCGGGAATTCTTTCAGTGCCAGCGAAAGAGCTTTAATGAAGAATGGCATTACAGTTAAACGAATGCCTTTCTCTTTGTACTGCTCTTTCAGCTTTTCACGCAATGCGATTAGCTCAGTAACATCAAACTCATCCGCGTAAGTGAAATGAGGAATGGTGCTGACCGAACTCATCATTTGCTTAGCCATAGCCGCTTTCACACCGCGGATAGCCTCGGTACGAGTACCACCAGTAGTAGCCGTTTTTTGTGACGGCTGACTATCAGTTGTTGTCTGCGCTTTCTGGTCACCTGACTTAAAGGCTTCAATATCTTGCTTCAGAACCCGGCCTTTTTTACCTGAACCCGATACTTCCGCAATATTAATATCGTTCTCACGTGCCATACGGCGTACTGCCGGGCTTGCAATGGCTTTGCCCTGACGTGCTTTCGCTGGCGGTTCAGCCTCTGCTTTGGAATCAGATGACGGTG
>NZ_DFTS01000003.1:21052-22710 GCF_002383015.1 Idiomarina sp. UBA4206 | reverse complement strand
AGCATTTGAATCCGATTCTTGAACGCCACCCGCGGGCTTCAACGCAAACAACGGCTTGTGTACTTCCGCAATATCACCTTTCTTGTGATACAGCTTAACCACGGTACCGTCGTCTTTCGCCGGAATTTCAACCGTTGCTTTGTCCGTCATGACTTCAACAACCGGCTGGTCTTCTTTTACTTCATCGCCTTCAGACACCAGCCATTCAACAATTTCACATTCAACAATACCTTCGCCAATGTCCGGCAAAATAAAGTCGGTTGTATCGCCACCGGCTGAGGTTCGTTTTTGCTCAGTTTTCGATTCTTCTTTTTTAGCCGGCGCGCTGTCTTTTTCTTTGGCCGGCGACTCATCAGAAGAGCCGTCAGCTGGCTTAATAGCAAATAACGGTTCGTGGACCTTAGCGATATCACCTTTCTGGTAATACAGCTTTTCTACAACGCCGTCGTCTTTAGCTGGAATCTCAACCATGGCTTTATCGGTCATTACCTCAACCACAGGTTGGTCTTCTTTAACCTCGTCACCTTCGGCAACCAGCCACTCAACGATTTCGCACTCTACGATCCCTTCGCCGATATCGGGCAGAATAAAGTCTTTACTCATGTCGATGGGTCCTTAGTAGTTCATTGAGCGTTTGATCGCTTCATAAATCTTCAAATGATCAGCCATGTACTCTTTCTCATGACACAGCGGATACGGTACATCGATACCGCAAACACGGGCAATTGGAGACTCAAGATACAAGAAGCATTTGTCCTGAACGGTTGCCGCGATTTCGCTGGCAAAACCACCGGTAATAGGTGCTTCCTGGCTAATGACCAGGCGGCCAGTTTTCAGAACTGACTGAGTCACAGTTTCGACATCCCACGGGGAGATGGTGCGCAAGTCAATCACTTCGCATGAAACGCCATCTTCTTCGGCTTTTTCAACTGCTTTTTCGGTCATTTCCATCTGCGCGCCCCAGCCAAGAACGGTAATATCTGTACCTTCTTTGACCACGTCAGCTTTGCCTAGTGGAATAGTGTATTCTTCTTCAGGAACCTCACCTGTTGAGGCGCGGTACAACCGCTTCGGCTCCATGAACAACACCGGATTTTTATCAAAAATAGCGCTCAGCAGTAACCCTTTTGCTTCGTACGGGTTACGTGGAGTCACAATTTTAATGCCCGGCGTATGCGCAAAGTAGGCTTCCGGAGACTGTGAGTGGTAATGACCACCGGCGATACCGCCACCGTACGGTGTACGAATGGTTAAACCACCAACGTTGAACTCATTACCTGAACGATAACGGAACTTGGCCGTCTCATTCACAATTTGGTCAAATGCCGGGAATATGTAGTCACCGAACTGAATTTCAGCAATAGCAAAGCTACCCTGCGAAGCAAGACCATTGGCAAAACCAATAATGCCTTGTTCAACCAAGGGTGTATTAAAGTTGCGATGTTTGCCGTATTTTTCGGTCAAACCTGAGGTTGCACGGAATACACCGCCGAAACCACCAGTATCTTCACCAAAACTGTATACGTTGTCATGTTTGGCCATCGCCAGGTCTAGCGCGCTGTTGATGGCCTGTAGTAAATTCATTTTAGCCATTAGTCCAGTCTCCCCGACGTTTTACTGTAGGCATCCGGGTATTTGCGGATGTGCTCTTTTAACTC
>NZ_DFTS01000003.1:20611-20939 GCF_002383015.1 Idiomarina sp. UBA4206 | reverse complement strand
TGCGGATGTGCTCTTTTAACTCGTCTAACTGCTCTTTCAGCATGTCAGTCGGTTCGTCGTAAACATCATTGATCAGTTCATCAATGTGCGGGACCGGTACTTTTTCTGACTCTTTTAATGCTGCCAGAACTTTCGCTTTTACTTCTGCGTGATGCTCTTCAACGTGATCTTTATCCAACCAGCCTTCATTCATCATCCACTTCTGCAAACGATCAAGTGGGTCTTTGGCCTGCCAGTCTGCTTCTTCATCACGAGTACGATAACCTGTAGGGTCATCTGACGTAGAGTGACCTGACATACGATATGACATAGCTTCAATCAATACAGG
>NZ_DFTS01000003.1:18811-20489 GCF_002383015.1 Idiomarina sp. UBA4206 | reverse complement strand
TCAGGCTCGTTTTCTTCTACAGCTAAACGACGAGCTTCCTGCGTTGCCTTCAACACAGCGAAAACGTCGTTACCATCAATACGTATGGTTTTCATACCATAACCAATACCACGCGGTGCGATACCGTCACCAGCATACTGCTCGCCTTGCGCTGGTGTAGAAATAGCGTAACCATTATTACGGCAGAAAAAGATAACCGGCACTTTATAAACTGATGCCATGTTCAGAGCGGCGTGGAAGTCACCTTCAGATGCTGCGCCTTCACCAAAGTAACAGATAGTGCACTTTTCGGTTTTATCCATTTTCTGACCAAACGCATAACCTGTTGCCTGTGGAATTTGCGTTCCCAAAGGCGACGATATGGTCATGAAGTTTAAGTCAGCGCAACCGTAGTGAACCGGCATCTGACGGCCTTTACCTAAGTCTTTCTCGTTAGAAAACAGCTGATTCATAAACTGTTCAACGGTAAAACCTCTATATGCTAAAGCGCCCTGCTCACGGTACTGGCCCATGATCATGTCACCGGCATCCAGCGCGGCGGCAGAAGCCACGCTTTCAGCTTCTTCACCCCGGGAGGCCAGGTAAAAACTGATACGACCCTGACGCTGAGCGGCAATCATGCGTTCATCAAGAATACGGATAAATTGCATAGTGTCGTGAATTTTCACGATCAGCTCTTTATCGTACTCCGGCATATCGGCATCTTTATGGAAACTGCCATCTTCTTTTAAGATTTGCAGCATTGGAATTGTGACTGAGTCTTTATCAAACCATTTCGGTTTGGTCACAATCTCTGTGTTGTGTTTTTTATCCTTGGCCATAACCTTCTCTTTCGGTTTTAAGCTGGGTGGAAAATTGCCGCTACTTTACCTTTACGTAAAGTGACATGCAAACCACACACTAATGAAAACTGAGTGCGCTAAGTGTAAATAGAAACGAACAGTAATAACAACAAAGCCTGACTACTTAGACCAGTGAGTCTCAGACCAGGTCGAGCGATTCTGTCGGTACCCGTACCACAGTTAATAGCGCCCGATGTCCCAGCGCCACTTTGGCATTGGGAAAAATAATATGTTCACCATCGTGCTGAGCGTAATGCTTTTTGTCACCGTCCCGCGCTAGTAAATCCCCTTTATTAAAAGAGGTAAAGTTAGCAACATTATCCGCAAAGTTTAGCTCAAAGTCCTGCTGAGTGCGGTTAATGGTTTGTGCTTCTTTAAAGACATAGTGTTGTTCTGGCTCAAAGGGACCAAATTCCAGCTCTGTTTCAGAAATCAATTTCCGCAGTGAATTTTCTGCGGCGGCAAACTGAGTACGGTCATTTTCGCCAAACGGACGAACCTTTCCTAATTCAACCGTAAATGCCTGCGCATTAAACTGCCTGACGCTGAAGTAAGAAAAGGTGGTTGTCGGCGCCTGGTTTAATAAAACGGTATCGACCCCACAGGCCAGTAAGAACTGAAGCTGCTGCCGACTATAGGGGGCTCCGTGTGTAAACGGGTAAACGGCAAACTTCTCGCGTTTTGAGTCCCGAATTGCTGTATGCAAATCATAGTGCAGTCGCTCTCGGGAGCCATCTGGGGCTTCCTGGTAAAACCGCTCTACGTAACTCTCAATTTTAGCCGCACGCTCGCGTTCTTTGTTCTGGGTATCACCTTTACTATGCGCGCCGCTGAAT
>NZ_DFTS01000003.1:17368-18751 GCF_002383015.1 Idiomarina sp. UBA4206 | reverse complement strand
CTATGCGCGCCGCTGAATAACCGGTTCATATTTTCTTCAACAAATCGTTCGCCTTTATTAATTGAAGCCGGGTTTGCAATTAGAAACAGTGTACGGTGTGTCACTGTCTGCTTTTCATTAATAATATCGTTAATAATGTCGCGACAAATTTCGATAGGAGCCGTTTCGTTACCATGCACTGCACAAGATAAAATAATGTCCTTTCGGCCAGGGTTTTCTGGAGTAACTTCGAGCACACCACTGTCCCAAACCGACAATTTCGTGCCATCGGCAAGCGTTAAATCATGACTTTCATCACAGCCCCACTGGTGCTCGCGAGTCCAGGCAAGAAAATCAGAAAAGACTTTATTCACAACGTTCTCCTATTATTTTTTTCCCGGTACATAACCTTTAGTCGCCAATAACTCGCGTAAAACGCGCGAACGGTACTCACGACGATACAGAACTGCAACAACAATAGTGCTTGAAATGATCAGCATGACGGGGTGTAGAAACCAGGATAAATAGGCCAAAGCAAAGTAGTAGGTACGTAAGCCTTTATTGTACTCGTGACCGGATTGATCCAGTACTTTGGCTGCATGCATAGCAAAACGCTGACGCTCCTCCTCAGGTTTATTCTCCTGATGGTACTCGACTGAAGCTCCTAACAGCACCGATACAAAGCCAAACTGACGAATTGACCAGGTAAACTTAAAAAAGGCATAGATAAAAATGAGCGCCAGAACCGACAGCTTAAACTGCACTAAAATAGGAACCGTATCCGGACTCATTGGAATTTCATTTAAGACCAAAACGACTTCATCGGCATGAGCTAATACAGTAATGACACCAGCCAGCACCAAAATCGTAGAAGATGCGAAGAAAGTCACTGTACGCTCCACATTGCCAATTAAAGACGCATCGGCAACCTGGTTGTCCTTGTGCATCACGGCACTAAACCAATCAATTCGTAATGAACACAGGATACTCGATAGGCAGTGAGTGGTTCTGGCACGCTTACGTGCAAACAATGAGTAGCCTATCCAGCAAAAAAAGAAAAACAGTAAAGCGCTAAGATCAAGAAGTGACAGCAACATGTCAGCGTTTCCTATGAAATGATCCATTTATTAAATAGTGTAATGACATTAGTTTACCAGTTTATGACCGCCCATACGATAAAGCCGGAGACTTAGCTCCGGCTTTATTTTCTCTTCTCAGGCACTTAGTAGTTTTCTAATGCCTCTTTCGTACTCATATCTTTGGGTTCCGGCGGTTTTGCCAACCCATACCAGGACAACATAGTACGCAAGCCCCGTTTACTATCGGCCAGAATGAGATACAGGCAAGGTATCAACAATAAGGTGATAACGGTGGCAAAGATAATACCGAATGCCAATGATATCG
>NZ_DFTS01000003.1:12376-17310 GCF_002383015.1 Idiomarina sp. UBA4206 | reverse complement strand
GCATTGGAATCACTATTTTCGCCTGCAGACTCTTCTCCAGTACAATCGGTAGCAAACCAAAGAAGGTGGTCAACGAGGTTAAGGTAATGGCCCGGAAACGGCGACAACCGGCATCCAGAACAGCCTTACGTAAGTCGGTTCCCACTTCACGTGCACGGTTAACATAGTCGACCATAACCAAACTGTCGTTTACCACAACCCCAGCCAGCGCAATGATACCGAACAGACTCAAAATGCTAACCGGCATACCAATTACCCAGTGCCCGATAACCGCACCGATAACCCCAAAAGGTATCACCGACATAATGATCAACGGCTGACTGTATGATTTCAATGGAATAGCCATTAGCGCATAGACTGCAAACATCGCCAACAAACCACCAATTGCCAACGAACCAGTCGCTTCCGCCTCATCTTGAGTAGCGCCCTGTAATTCAAAGCTGACACTTGGATACTTATCCAGAATAGTCTGGATTTTCTCTTTACGAACCTCTTCGACAATGCGGAAAGGCTCAACTTTATCTTTATCCGCACGAGCACGAACATTCACAGAACGTTGACGGTCTATACGAGTAATGGTGCTGTAACCTTCAGCAAACTCAATATCCGCCAGTTCGGTAAATGGAATTTCAGACCCGTCCGGAGCGCGCAGTTTCATATCCTGTAAGTTACCAACAGACTCGCGTTGATCACGAGGGTAACGAACCATGACTTTTACTTCTTCGTCTCCCCGCTGAATACGCTGTGCTTCAGCCCCATAAAATGCGTAGCGAACCTGCGTAGCCAACTCAGCCAGGTTAATACCCATGGCTGTAGCCAATGGCTTAGTCTGTAACAGAATCTCTTCTTTACCGTCCCCAAAGGTATCTTCTATATCGAAGACACCATCGTATTCGGCAAGTACGAGCTTCAGTTCATCCGCTGCGGCTTTTAGTTCGTCCAGGTCTTCACCTACTAGCTGAAATTCAATGTCAAAGCCACTACCTCCACCTATACTTCCCTGGAAGTTAAGCGCTCTTACACCGGCCAGTTCAGGCACCGCCTCACGCCATTGATTTACAATTTCAAAACCGTCTATCTGGCGATCTTCGCCTTTTTTCAACTCAACAAAAACCGTACCTGCCGTAGTGCCATTCATCCAGATATTGGTATGTCTGACAGCTCCGTCACCCTCTGTTTCCTTAATACGATTATCAACTGCCGTCAGAGACTGCTCTACACTATTCAAAACCTCAATAGTCCGTGTTTCTGACGTACCAGGCTGCATTTCTACATTTGCCTGAACAAAGTCACTCGGAATATCCGGGAAGAAAACCCAGCGAACGATACCGCCGCTCATAAGGCCTATCATTAAAATCAGCAGACCAACAAAACTCGCTAATGTTGTATAGCGATAATGCAGGCACTTTTTAAGAAACGGTCGGTAGTAATTTTCAACGAAAGATTTAATGGCACCGGCAAATTTATTGCGGAATCGCTGAAACGCATTCGCTTTTTCACCTTCTTGCTTGGAGTATTTCATTTTGCTGATGTGCGCAGGCAGAATCAGCTTTGATTCGACCAATGAAAACGCCAGACAAAGAATAACAACCCAGGCAATAGACTCCCAGATTGCGCCCATACCACCTTCAACAGTTAACATGGGGACGAACGCAACCATGGTAGTCAACACGCCAAAGGTTGCCGGCATAGCAACTCGCTTAGCCCCCGCAATAACGTTATCAACTGTCTTACCGTTTTCTTCTATTTCGGTGTAAGCACTCTCCCCTATGACTATGGCATCGTCCACCACTATCCCTAACACTAATATGAAGCCAAACAGCGATATCATATTAATAGAAACGTCAAACATGGGGAGTGGCATTAATGCAATGGTTCCCAGGAAACAGACAGGAATACCTATCATGACCCAGAACGCCAAACGCAACTGCAGGAAAAGCGACAACATGAGGAAGACCAGCAAACCACCCATCCACATATTGTTTAGCATAAGATCTAAGCGACCCTGGAGGTAATAAGAGGAATCTCCCCATTGCGCCAATTGGACCGCATCGGGCAATTCCTTATTTTTTCTTTCTACGTAATTTCGAACGTATTCTGCTATTTTCAAATCATTTTGATCACCGACCGACTGCACCCGAACAAAGGTTGCCGGCTTACCGTCAAAACGAGTGTAAGACTCCTCTTCCACAAAGCCGTCTTGCACTTTAGCAATATCACCCAAAGTTAAACGAGTACCATCAGCCCGGCTTAACAGAACAATTTTTTCAAACTCGCCGCCAACATAAGCCTGGTTATTCGCGCGCAATAGAATATCGCCATTAGGCGTTTTAATTGAGCCGCCAGCCACATCAATTGAGGTACCACGCACCGCTTCAACTATTTGCGAGAAAGTCAGTCCATAACGCTCAAGATCTTGCTGCGAAATTTCGACTGAAATTTCATAATCACGGTCACCAACAACATCAACTTTGGTAATGCCGCCCACCGTCTTCAGTTCATCGCGAACTTCCTTGGCCAGTTCTTTGCGCCCCCTCTCATCCAGGTCACCGTATACTGACATCCAGATAACTTGTCGCTGGGGACGAACCCGGTAAATATTCGGCTTTTCAATTTGCTGAGGGAAGTTAGGAATAGCATCCACCAGCATTTTTACTTCATCCATGACAACCTGTACATCATAATCAGGCTCTACTTCTAATGTGACTGTACCGCCGCCCTCGCGTGAGCGTGAAGTCATTTCCTCGATACCGTCAACATCTTCAATAGCGTCTTCTATCAGCATAATCACACCCTGTTCTACTTCCTGGGGTGCGGCGCCGGGAAATGGCACCTGAATGCTGATAATATTTAATTCAACTTCTGGAAACATTTGCTTGCGTACACTAAACACCGATAACGCGCCAGCAACCAGAATAATGATCATTAATAGATTTGCGGCCACTGTATTGCGTGCAAACCACGCAATCAGGCCAGTCTGTTTTTCTGTCGTCATGATACTTACCCGCCTACATTTTCAGAGTCAGTGTCTTCTTTGTCACCGTTATCTGATTTGGCTGCTGTTTCCATTTGTTCTGGTAATGGATCGCCCGGCAAACGCACTTTCATACCCGGTAAGGCATTTTTGAGCTGAGTAAGCACCACTTTGTCGCCACTTTCCAAACCAGAACTTATTAGGCTCTTGTTACCTTGCGTACGCACTACCTCGACATCGCGTTTTTCCAGTTCACGACTTTCCGGAACAATCCATACAGAGCTATCTGGATTCAACGCATAGGTAGGAACTTCCATTAAACCTTGCGCATATCTGCCTTCAACCTGGGCTTGGACAAATCGGCCATAGCGTAATGGCACTTGGTGTGTTTCACCCTCTAAGTTATAAGGGTCAGGGATTTGAACAACGCCATAAATGACACGGCTGTTTTCATCTAATACGCCCTCGGTACGAACCAGTCTGCCTTGCCACGTCGCCGACTGACCCGAAACGAGCGACTCTAGCTGAACGCGAGGCTTTTCTTCAGCAACGGCCGGATCCAGAATATACGTCATATCGAGGTCACTTAAAGGCAAACGAACTTCTGCAGTACGAGTGTCAAACACCAAGGCTATTTGGCTGCCCGTTGAAACGAACTGCCCTAAGTTTGCTTCTTTACTTCTTAATACACTGTCAAATGGTGCCTTAATGGTTGTACGCTCTAAATCACGCTCTGCTTTTGCAAGGTTTGCCTCTGCAGATTCCACCGCCGCGATAGCACTGGCCAGTTGCGGCTTACGTAAACCTAACTCGGGAGCCTTTCCGTCTTCAAATGCTGCCCATTCTTCTTCTGCAACTCTTGCCCGTGCTTTCTCCTGCTCAAGTTCCGATTGAGCTTGCAACAGTGCTGCCCGAGCTTGTTGGACAGCGACTTCGTAATCAGAAGGATCCACCTGAATCAGCATGTCACCTTCTTTAAAGAAACCGCCGGCATTATAGTTATCGGCCACATCGACAATCTGACCGGTGACCTCAGCTACCAGCATAGTGGAGTGCTTAGGTCTTACTGTCCCCTGGGAATCAACAATAAAAGTCATGTCGCGGGGACTGACTTCGAGAACCTCAACCATTGCTGCAGGCTTTGTCTGGTCGCGTTGCTTTGGAGGCTCAGCAGTCATACTGGCCAAGACTGATAAAACAATAGCACCCACAATGATTAAAGGTGGAATAAAGGCGCGTTTTGGAAATTTCATTTTATTGTTCTGCTCTTATTGATTAATTCACAGCCTTATTATCGCTGTTAATATTGTAAAATGTTAGACGTTAACTGTTGCCAGTTGTGTTAATACGCCGGAAAGTTGTAACGGACTGTTTCAACCCTCCAGTAACCAACGTTCGGCTGCCTCTACATAACGCGGTTTACCCATTAACAGAACCACATCCTGTGACTCCAGTTCTGTATCACTATCGGGCTCAGGAAACTCCTCGTCATCACGTCGCAAAGCTTTCAACTGAACCTGATGCTTGTCCCAGTCGAGTTCATCAATGCGTTTACCGATAGCCCAGGCACCTTCCGGCAAAGTTAACGCTTTCAGAAACTCCAGCTTATCCGAGAGCTCTGGGTCCATATCCGTTTCCGAGCCCTGGAAGAAACCATGCATCTCGCCATAGTGGTTACGACGTTCTTTATCCAGCCGGGCAAGAATACGGCGTATCGGAATTCCGCTACGGTTCAACACATGAGAAATAAGCATTAGGCTTGCTTCCAATGTATCCGGTACCACCTGAGAAGCGCCAGCTTCCTGTAGCTGAGTCAATCTCATATCATCTTTACTGCGCACAATAATGTAAGCATCAGGGTTCAATTGACGCAGTTCTTTCAATACATCCAGTGCGCGTAGGTCATCGGCAAAGCTGATAATAATCAAGTCCACCGTTTCAGCTCCTACGGCTCGTAAAA
>NZ_DFTS01000003.1:7888-12257 GCF_002383015.1 Idiomarina sp. UBA4206 | reverse complement strand
TTTACGGGCACTGTCTCCGAAATAAACCCGGGCGCCACCGGCGACTGCTTCCTGAACCCTCATCGGATCATTATCGACGGCAATATGCGTAATTCCCTCAGCATCAAGGAATCGGCTCATGGTTTGCCCAACCCGACCAAAACCGCAAATCAGTACTTGATTTTCAAGACCCTCACTGCCCGTTGTGCGTTGTTTCTCAATATCGACTAATGGATCAGGGTGACGAACCACTAAGTTAACCAGGGGTTTAAGACGATGAATAATTATAGGGGTCATGGCCATACTCAATACGCCAATACCTATCATGCTGGTAACAATTTCTTTGCTCAGTAAACCATGAGTGCTTGCTAACGCCACAATAACGAAGCCGAACTCACCCATTTGAAACAGCGAAATACCACTGCCCCAGGCGTCTTCATCTCGCTCACCCATAAAGCGGGCAACCGAGCTTATCAGGGCAATTTTAATCACCGCCATAATAACCAGCGCCAGAAGTATCCAGTGAAAATTTTGAACAAAACCATAAAGCTGAAGCTGCATACCAATGGTGGTAAAAAAGAGCCCCATCAAAATGTCACGGAATGGACGAATATCGGCTTCTAGCTGGTGCTTATATTGGCTTTCCCCCAGCATCATACCTGCAAGAAAAGCCCCCAGTGCCATGGAAAGCCCGAAGATATGCGTCATACCACCGGCAACCAGAGCGACCAGTAACGTAGCAAGCACAAACAGCTCATCGGTTCTCTGCTTAGCTATTTCCTTAAATAAGTAAGGTAATACCCATTTCCCAATAGTCATAAGCACGGCAATAACCGCGGCACCTTTGGCTAAGGCAAACAATAAAGTGGTGCCAATATTGCCGTCATCGGATGCTAATAGTGGAATGATAATAAGCAGGGGAACAACGGCTATATCCTGAAAAAGCAGAATAGCGACACTCATCTGCCCTCGCCGGGTGGAGGTTTGCGCGCTTTCTTTCAACTGCTTAATAACAACCGCCGTCGATGACAGAGCCAGCGCTCCGGCTATTGCTAACGAAGCTGCCCATTCATCTAACCAAATAAAAGCTATGAGCAAGAATACCAGCAATGAACCAAGAACCTGTGCGGCTCGAAACCCGAATACCCAGCGTCGCATTGCAATCATTTTAGGCAACGAGAACTCCAGGCCGAGCGAGAACAACAGCAATACAATTCCCAGTTCTGCGACCAGATGATAATCATCGGGATCGGCTATCCAACCCATTACATCTGGGCCTGCGATAATACCTGCAACTAAGTAAGCCAAAATTGCGGGTAACTTAATTCTCCGGAACAACCAGACCAGAATCACAGCAACGGCTAATAAAAGCAGCAGACTGGAAAAAGTACCGTTCATTCAGAAGCTCCTGAGTCGTTTTGTTTTTGTAGTGTCAAAATAGTAACACTCTTTTGTTTCAGAAAAACTAGCTCTTATAAAGTTTTGTAAATTATAAAGATTTTTATTTTGGCTCGAATTTTGCAGAGTTAATTTTAATTATTAAATTCAGGCACAAAGGTTTGTCATGTTAAACAGAGCTGTCGCTAAAGCTGAGACTAAAACAACTGAGAACAAAACTCAGGCGATTATCAGTCAATTAACATCATCAACAGAACTTAAGTCCAAGTCGGCTCCGCTCAGCGAGCGTTTGCAAACCTCTCTCGACTTAAATCAAGTGCTGTCAATTTATGCCGACTATATGCTGCAACGACTGCCTGTTAGCGCATTACAATTCATCTCAGACGACCAAATTATTAACTTGGTTGGTAATTACCAGGACCAAAATAGTGAGTACTCGGTCATGCTTTACGCTGATAACGAATACTTAGGACAAATGGTCTATCAATTTAAACGCACCCCTTCCTACGTTAATAAAATGCGACTGGAACAAATGCATAAACACCTAACCTTCCCGCTGAGAAATGCAATACACTTCTCTCGTTTACGGAAAGTTGCGGTGCGCGATCATTTAACCGGCTTAGGCAACAGAGCTCTTTTAGACGAGACATTAGAGCACCTCAGTGCTCGCCTAAAACGGGACAACAGCCAGTCTCATATTGTCATGCTATTGGACATGGACGGCTTCAAAGCGGTTAATGACCGACATGGCCACCAACAAGGTGACGAAGTACTTAAGCAGTTTGGTCAATTATTACAACAGCAGCTGCGAGATACCGACCGGGTGTTTCGTTACGGTGGTGACGAGTTCGTACTCATTCTCGAAAACACTCAACCGGAACAAGCCGAGGAAGTGTTCCTACGCATACGTAATGCGCTTAATAACGACATTAAACTTGCCACTTTTAACATTGGTGTCAGTGCCGGTAGTCTGGCCATGGAAAGCTTTCACAGCGCACAAGACATTATTGATGAAGCCGACAGACGTCTTTACGCCGCTAAAGTAGCGGGAAAAGGTCAGCATCTGAGTTAAACCATACCGGCTCCGGCAAACTGAGAGTGTCCTCAGTCTGAAAACTGAACCAACCCATACCGGCAACCCAAAGGTATTTTTCATTGAGTTCGAGTATGGGCCGTCTTTGTCTTAACCAGGGCGGAACACCGGCCTGCTTTAGCCACTCCTTAAGTTTTTTTCGTCCCTGACGTCCGGGCTTTGCCAGTTTTTCCGCGGGCAATGAAAAGGTCAGTTTTAGCTGATTACTGCCGTTGACAAGCTCAATCGGGACAGTCAGTTTACCCCACTTGCCCAAGTCGACGTTCGTTTCAGTTACTAAAGAATCACCGGGTAATTCGGCTACTTTAACGTCACACCAAAGCGCATGCTGAAAATACCGTACAACGTAACCGTCACACTGTATTTGTAGCTGACTGTCATCTCTTGCTGTAAGTGCCTGACGGCGAATTTGTTCTAGCTGCTCGTAACTTGGTAACGGCTTTTTCTGCTCTTGCAGCCAAGTGCGTAGCAAGGCACGTTGCATTGCTTCTGAGCGCTGATTTAGTAACAAGATAGGAAAGTGACGGGTATGGCTCTGTTGGTTATGTAATTTTTCTAACAACAGTTCATCCATAACCTGCTGTTGTTCAGCACAAAGCTTTGCGGCGCGCAAAACACTTTGACCAAACTGAGGCCAACGCTGTTCCAGTACAGGAACGACATCATGTCGGAGAAAATTTCGCTCAATGCTTGTATCGTAATTGGTATCGTCTTCTATCCAGGTCAAATTACGCTGCGTTGCGTAATCTAAAATTTGTTCTTTACTGACACTCAGCAAAGGTCGACATAATCGACGTTTTCCTGTCCACGCCTGAATACGTGCCATAGAAGATAAGCCCTTAGGACCACTACCACGCTTTAACTGCAGAAAAAAGGTTTCAATTTGATCGTTACGATGCTGACCAAGCAGCAGCACGGCGTCATTTTGAGTCAGTTCAGCCATCCGTTGGTAGCGCCCTTCACGACCTGCGGCTTCTTTGCTCTGCCTGTTTGCAACAGGAACGTCGAGTGACTCAAAAATAGTGGGAATACCGTAAGCCTTTGCTGCTTCCTCTATGGTCGAGGACCAGTCAGCAGAGCTTGGGTGGAAACTGTGATCTAAATGAATCGCCAGATAGTCATACTGAGGATGCTGCCGGCGATAACGCATCAGCAAATCAAGAACGGTTTGCGAATCAGCCCCACCGCCCAGAGCAGCAACCAATTGCTGCCCCGGCTGTAAAGCGAGAGATTCTAAAGCGTCACAAAATAGGTCATATAGACCGTCAACCGTCATTGGAAATTAGCAGTAACCGAAAGACATCAGTTTACGATAACGCTGGTCCAGCAACTCTTCGTGGCTTAGGTCTTTTAGGCTTTCTAAGTCTGACACCAACTGCTGCTTCAGTCGCGTTGCCATTTCTTCCTGATGGCGATGCGCACCGCCCAGAGGTTCAGGAATGATAGCGTCGATTAAACCGAGTTCTTTACTACGCTGCGCAGTTACCCCCATAGCTTCTGCTGCTAAAGGTGCTTTACTGGCACTTTTCCATAAAATTGAGGCACAACCTTCAGGAGAAATAACCGAGTAGGTACTGTACTGCAGCATATTAACCCTGTCGCCAACACCAATAGCTAGTGCTCCACCAGAGCCGCCTTCGCCTATAACAGTACAAACAATCGGAACAGTTAAACGAGCCATAACAATTAAGTTACGAGCAATTGCTTCACTTTGCCCGCGCTCTTCAGCGCCAATTCCAGGATACGCTCCGGGCGTATCAATAAAAGTTACTACCGGCATATTGAAACGTTCAGCTGTCTCCATAAGCCGCAATGCCTTCCGATAACCTTCCGGTTTTGGCATACCAAAATTACGGCGGATTTTTTCTTTCGTTTCACGCCCTTTCTGCTGACCAATAA
>NZ_DFTS01000003.1:5476-7792 GCF_002383015.1 Idiomarina sp. UBA4206 | reverse complement strand
AAACGTGCAATACCACCGACAATTGCTTCGTCATTCGCAAAAGAGCGATCACCCGCCATTTCATCAAATTCGGTGAAGATCATACGGATATAGTCAAGCGTGTATGGACGTAGCGGATGACGCGCCAGTTGTGCTACCTGCCACGCACCGAGATCAGAGAAGATTTTCTCTGTCAGCTCCTGACTTTTTGTGGTCAGCCGCTGGACTTCTTCTTCTAAGTTGAGATCCAGTTGCCCGCGGTCACCAACAGATTTCAGTTCTTCAATCTGCGCTTCAAGTTCTGCAATCGGCTGTTCAAAATCCAGAAAATTAAGGCTCATTCGCTGTCATTTCCTTTAAAATTCGAGTGAAACTTGCTGAGTTCCCAACAAGTTCTGTAATTCGTATAGTAGTTCATCAGACGGATTCACATACCATTGTGCGCCAACATTTAAAGTGGCTTCAACACGTTCCGACTGATACCGCATTTTTATCGGGCAAGTCCCTTCAGCAAAGGGTTTTAATAGCTTTTCCAGTTTGCTGGCAAGGCCATTAGTGAGCTGCTCATCGGTGACTGTAATTGCTATGTGTCTGAGATACGTTTCCCGAGCCTGCTCAATTGCCATCACTTCTCTGGCTGTCATTGTATTGCTATTACTGAAGTTATCAAATCTGACCTCACCTTTTACCCACAAAATTCGGTCTTTTTCTAGCAATTCTTGATAACTTTCGTACTCATTGCTGAATAAACGCACATCCATGCGCGCTGTTTTATCATCTAAAGTAACTATAGCAAAACGCTGACCACGTTTATTGGTCAATACGCGAATATCGATGACCAGCCCCGCAATTGCGATACTTTCATCTTTGCGCGTAGGAGTCACACTGGACAGCGTGCTATTAATGTAGTGCTTGAGCTCTTTACGAAAGCGATTGATCGGGTGTCCGGTTAAATATAACCCCAGAGTATCACGCTCACCCTCTAACCATACCGCTTCTGACCATTTGCGCACGCTGACAAACTCTTGTTCAACCGCTTCGGGTTCGGTCGTCAGAACCCCAAACATGTCAGACTGACCAATTTTCTCAGCATTAAGGTGCTGCTCTGCCTGGCGAATCGCTTTTTCCAACGTTGCCATCAGCGCTGCACGGTGCGGTCCAAGGTTGTCCATTGCGCCGGCGCGAATTAAGCGTTCGAGAATACGCTTATTCATGCGCTTTAGGTCAACCCGACAACAAAAATCGAATAAATCCCGAAACGGACCACCCTCTTGTCTCGCCTGAATGATCGATTCAATAGGACCTTCACCGACACCTTTAATGGCCCCAATGCCGTACACAACTCGCTGCTGCTCGTCGACAGTAAACTTGTACTCACCTTTATTCACATCGGGTGGTAATAAATCAAGCCCCATGCGTTCGCATTCATCAGCTAAAGTGACAATTTTATCGGTATTGTCCATGTCTGCTGACATCACCGCAGCCATAAACTCTGCGGGGTAATGGGTCTTCATCCATAAAGTCTGGTAAGAAACCAACGCATAAGCGGCAGAGTGCGACTTGTTAAAGCCATAACCGGCAAACTTCTCAACCAAATCAAAGATTTTCATGGCCAGTTCAGGGTCGATGTTATTTTTAGCGGCCCCTTCACGGAAAATCTCGCGCTGTTTGGCCATTTCCTCTGGCTTTTTCTTACCCATTGCGCGACGTAATAAATCTGCACCACCAAGCGTGTAACCTGCCAGAACCTGCGCTATCTGCATTACCTGCTCTTGATACAGAATAACCCCGTAGGTAGGCTCCAGTATCGGTTGCAAGCTATCATGCTGATACTTAACATCCGGGTAAGAGATCTCTTCACGACCGTGCTTTCGGTCGATAAAGTTATCAACCATTCCCGATTGCAATGGCCCCGGACGAAACAACGCAACCAAAGCGATAATGTCTTCAAAGGAGTCCGGCAGAAGCTTTTTAATCAGCTCTTTCATGCCACGAGACTCTAACTGGAAGACCGCCGTTGTTTCGGCCTTCTTCAATAATTTAAAACAAGCCGGATCGGTTAAATCAATTGCGGTAATATCTATAGGGTCTTTGCCACTTTTAGCGTGGCGCCGGTTTACCATGTCCACAGCCCATTGGATAATGGTCAACGTTCTGAGGCCTAAGAAGTCAAACTTAACCAGGCCCGCTGATTCAACATCGTCTTTATCAAATTGAGTAACCGGGTTGTTGCCTTCATCGTCACAATACAGTGGCGAAAAGTCAGTTATTTTGGTTGGAGAAATAACCACACCACCAGCATGTTTACCGGCATTACGGGTCACACCTTCCAGAATA
>NZ_DFTS01000003.1:0-5397 GCF_002383015.1 Idiomarina sp. UBA4206 | reverse complement strand
GGGTCACACCTTCCAGAATACGGGCCATATCTATAATGGCCTTAACTTCTTCGTCTTGCTCGTACGCAGCACCAAGTTGAGGCTCTACCTCAAAGGCTTTAGCCAGAGTCATGCCCGGGTCACCCGGTACCAGCTTTGAAATTCTGTCGACAAAACCGTAAGGATGGCCCAGCACCCGGCCAACGTCACGGATGGCCGCTTTAGCCGCCATGGTGCCAAAAGTAATAATCTGCGAGACCGCTGCACGCCCGTAAAGATCCGCTACGTGGTCAATAACCTCGTCACGGCGATCCATACAGAAGTCGACATCGAAATCGGGCATGGAAACCCGTTCTGGGTTTAAAAATCGTTCAAAAAGCAGGTCAAACTCAAGCGGATCAAGATCCGTGATTTTAAGCGCATAAGCCACTAAAGAGCCAGCACCCGAGCCCCGGCCCGGTCCTACGGGTATACCGTTATCTTTACTCCACTGAATAAACTCCATAACGATAAGGAAATAGCCAGGAAAGCCCATATCGTTAATAACGCCCAGCTCGCGTTTCAGCCGTTCATCGTATTCAGGACGCTTTTGTTGCCGTTCCTCTGCGTCTGGAAATAAAAACTCTAAACGCTCTTCCAGACCTTCTTCTGAAGCTTTGATGAGAAACGCTTCAGTAGTCAGGTCGCCCGTTGGAAACTTAGGAAGAAAATACTCCCCTAAACGCACAGTAACATTACAACGTTTGGCTATCTCAACCGTATTTTCTATTGCTTCAGGAATATCAGAAAACAGCTCTATCATTTCTTCGCTGGAACGAAGGTACTGCTGCGGAGAATATTTTTTAGGACGGCGCTTGTCTTCTAGCTGGTAACCGTCATGAATGGCTACTCGAATTTCGTGCGGGTCGAAGTCTTCTTCTTTAAGAAAAACAACTTCGTTAGTCGCAACGACAGGGAGTTCCGTTTGACCAGCTAAGGCAACCGCTTTATGCAGGTAATCTTCTTCCTGAGGGCGCCCTGTACGCACCAACTCAAGATAATAGCGATTTGGAAAGTACTGCTGATAAAAATCCAGAGCAAGATCAAGTTGGCTGTCATGCCCTTTAATCAGAGCCTGCCCAACATCTCCTTGCCGACTGCCCGACAGAAGGATAATGCCCTCGTTGTGCTCTTTAAGCCAGTCCTTATCGATAACTGGCTTACCTTTAATATTACCTCTTAAATACGCCTTTGAAATCAGCTGTGTAATTTGCTGATAACCTTCATTGTCCATCGCCAGGGCGGTTAACCGAAAAAGCTCGGACTCCGGGTAATCGGCCTGAACCCAAAAGTCGCAGCCAATTAAAGGTTTTAACCCTAACTTATGCGCCGCGCCATAGTAGCGGACTAAACCACAAAAGTTCATTTGGTCAGTAATGGCCAACGCCGGCATACCGGCATCAGCAACCGCTTCACAAATGGGCCCAACTTTCGCCAGGCCATCTATCATGGAAAAGTCACTATGAATTCTTAGGTGAACAAAGTTTGGTGCAGTCATTTTACGAATACTGTCTGGCTTTTTTCGTTATCATTTTATGGCCTTTATTGTGCCTTAAGCGGCTTTCGAAGTATATCGTCAGTGTAACTTCAGGCGCGGTTTTACCACATGGTTCAGTTTATCCACCATCAACAACAGCAACATTTTCCACCAGCCATGTAGGGCTCTCTGGTGCATCCGGTATAAACTGGCGTAAGCCCAACGCGCCAGCGTGCCTTCAAGCGACATTGATAAACTTTTACTTTGCATCAGGTTGCCAACAGCAGAAAAACGACTTAATGAAACTAACGAGCCGCGATCTTTATACTTAAATGCTTTGGCTGACTTGCCTTTGTATTCACGAACAATATTGTCATACAAGCACTCTGCCATTTGATGCGCAGACTGTGCTCTGGGCGGCACCCAGCGCTCATCATCGATTTTGCAGCCCGCACAGTCGCCTATGGCATAAATACTTTGATCAGATACCGACTGAAGGTACTCGTTAACTTCAATCTGATTATTTTTTCTAACAGTCAGGCCCCATTCCTTAACCACATCCGGCGCCCGGACTCCTGCCGCCCAAACCATTAGATTTGCCTGAATCGGTTCGCCTTCCGACAGAACTAGTGTGTTTTCTTTAACCTCTGTCACTGGGTTATCCAGAATAACTTCGACGCCAAGCGACTTTAGTTTTTTCTCCACTGACTTCGACAGGCGTTCAGGCAAAGCAGGCAATAATCTTTTACCGGCTTCAATTAAACGTACTTCAAAATGCTTTTGGTCCAGATAAGACAAACCATAAATCGATAGCAACGAAACCGAGTGAATTAACTCCGCCGCCAATTCAACCCCAGTAGCGCCGCCGCCAACGATAGACAACGATAATTTCGTTTCCTTACCATCTTCAATTGACTGATTTACCCGTAAGAATTCATTTAGCAGGTGTTCGTGAAACTCATCTGCCTGGCGCAATGAATCCAGGAAATAACAGTGATCACCAACTCCGGGAGTTCCAAAGTCCGCGGTAACACTGCCTATCGCAAGAATTAATCTATCGTAGTGAATGCTTCGCGGCGCTAACACTTCATGACCCTGTTCATCTTTTATCGCCGCTAATTGAATCGACTTTTCATCTTTATCCACCGACTCTAAAGTGCCAACCAGAAACTGAAAGCCTTCGCGAGCGCTTTGCCCGCGATAATCCAGCTCAGCCAGGCGCGAATCTAACGCACCTGAAGCAACTTCGTGTAATAGCGGTTTCCATAAATGAGTGCTATTACGATCAATTAAGGTAATCTTTGCTTTCTTTTTACGACCCAGCTTTCTCCCCAGCATGGTCGCTAATTCCAGTCCACCTGCACCACCACCAACAATGACAATCCGTTCTTGCATTTGTGCCTCGCCTATCTGCAGATAATAAAAAAGCCACTGACGATGATAACGCCAGTGGCTTTAGATAACGACTGTTCAGTCGAAATTATTTCAGTATGACTTAGTCGATACTTGGGTCTGTCAATCCGCGACGTTCAAGCAGAGCTTCAACAGTCGGTTCCTGACCGCGCCAGTCGATGTACTGCTGCATTGGGTCTTTGCTGCTGCCCTGTGACAGAATTTCCTTACGGAAAGCCTGACCATTTTCAAGACTCAGACCACCATTATTTCCCATATGCTTAAACGCATCGGCAGCCAATACTTCACTCCACATATATGCGTAGTAGCCTGCTGAATAACCGCCGGCAAATACGTGAGCAAAGTAAGTCGAACGGTAGCGTGGTGGTACAGCTTCAACGGCTACACCGTTTTTCTCCAGTGCCTCTTGCTCAAATGCCGCAACGTCGTCAATCTCAGTTCCTGGCTCCACAGTGTGGTATTCAAGGTCTAGTAATGCAGCAGAGAGATACTCTAAGGTATCAAAGCCCTGATTGAAGTTACGTGCATCCAGTACTTTTTGCAGCAGTTCGTCAGGTATCTGCTCACCGGTTTCGTAATGCTTCGCATACTTCGCGATAACTTTTTCGTTCAGTGTCCAGTCTTCCTGGAAAGTGGATGGAAACTCTACGTAGTCACGAGGTACTGAAGTACCAGCCTGAGACGGGTATTTAACGTCAGAGAACATACCATGCAAGGCATGTCCCATTTCGTGGAACATAGTTGATACTTCATCAAAGCTGATTAAGGTTGGTTCACCTTCCG
The DNA here is from genome assembly GCF_002383015.1 of Idiomarina sp. UBA4206. Classification (NCBI taxonomy): domain Bacteria; kingdom Pseudomonadati; phylum Pseudomonadota; class Gammaproteobacteria; order Alteromonadales; family Idiomarinaceae; genus Idiomarina; species Idiomarina sp. UBA4206. The sequence continues at coordinate 1,706 of NZ_DFTS01000003.1, read as the reverse complement.
GCGCTTTAGTGATGTTCATGTTGTTCAGGATAACCGGCTTCTGGTTCATCAGCTCAGACTGAGTACGGAATGAGCTCATCCAGGCACCGCCACGCTTGCTGTCGCGAGTAAAGTAATCGGCATAGAACAAGCCAATACTTGAGCCGTCAACGTCTTTTACTTCATACACAACCACTTCGTCATGATAAACCGGAATGTCGTTGCGCTCTTCAAAGGTTATACCAAACAATTGGTTCATTGCGTAGAAGACACCGTCTTCTAATACGCGGTTAAATTCGAAGTATTGTTTTACTTCGTCTGCGTCAATTGCGTATTTCTCTTCACGCACTTTCTCAGCGTAATAGAACCAGTCCCAAGGCTTCAATTCGAAATCTTCGCCTTCTGCTTCAATCATTGCCTGAATTTCTTGCGCTTCTTTCTCTACGTTGCTGACAACAGCCGGAACCAGGTCACGCAGCATTGACTGAGCAGCTTCTGGAGTACCCGCCATGTTATCGGCTAGTACGTAGTCACCCCAGCTGTCATAGCCTAATAGTTTTGCTTTATCGGCACGAAGCTTAGTTAAACGCTGAACCATAGGACGAGTATCAGTCGCGGTATTACCTGAGCCACGATTCGCTGAGGTTTCCCAGATTTTCTGACGTAATTCGCGATTTTCCAGATCAGTAAGAATTGACTGACGAGTGGTGTTTGTCAGAGTAATTGCATACTTGCCTTGCATATCACGACTTTCTGCCGCACTTGCCAAAGAAGCAATCTGGCTGTCGCTTAATCCGGCCAACTCTTCTTTAGTATCTACGACAATAACGTTTTCCTGCGTCAACGCCATCAAGCTCTTCTGGAACTCAGTGGTTAAACTTGAAAGTTCCTTGTTGATATCCCGGATTTGCTGCTTTTGCTCATCGTTCAGTTCCGCACCAGCACGAACAAAGCCTTTATAAGTATCTTCCAGCAAACGCTCAGATTCAGAGTCCAGTTCCAATGATTCACGGTTATCAAATAACTGCTTAACCCGCGCAAATAAGTCTGCGTTTAGCATGATATTGTCACGGTGCGACGCCATCTTAGGTGCTAACTTACCTTGTAAGTCACGAATTTCATCGCTGCTGTTAGAAGATGAAAGGTTATAAAATACTGAGCTTACGCGGCTAAGAATTTCTCCCGCTTTTTCCATCTCAACAATGGTGTTTTGGAACGTAGGATCTTCTGAGTTTGTCGCAATAGCCTCAATCTCGGCCATGTGCTCTTCCATACCACGCTCAAATGCAGGTTCAAAATGTTTGAACTCAATGGCATCAAAATTAGGAGCTTGATAAAGCAATGAGCTTGCCTCGAAGAAAGGGTTTGATGCTGTTGCTTGTTGACTGCTGTCAGCAGATGCAGCTTGGTTTTCAGTAGTTGATGAGTTATTTGCATCACTGCAAGCTCCCAACGATACTGCTGCGCCCACAGCTACAGCCAGTAAAGTTTTACGCATGGGTATCTCCCGTTGTCTTTGTTATGTCATTGTGATTTTGGTGACAATACTCTAGCCCCAGGAAAGCTTTGGCTCAAGAGTTAAACGGCAAAAAGCATGATCTGCAGGGTAAAAATGTGAAACAAACTGTGATCACGGAAATACAGGCGTACTGTAATGGACAAAATGGGAAAGCAAAGCTATAAGACAGGGAGATTAAACAGAATAATGGCGGAGTGGACGGGACTCG
>NZ_DFTS01000074.1:93536-93906 GCF_002383015.1 Idiomarina sp. UBA4206 | reverse complement strand
TCGGTGCCGGCGCAGCAGCAATTGCCTGTATGGAGCTTCTGATTAAATGCGGTGCACAGCGCGAACACATTTACATGCTCGATTCTAAAGGCGTTATTCACACCCGCCGTGACGACTTAAACGAATACAAGCAACTGTTCGCTAACAATACCGATAAGCGCACGCTAAAAGATGTTATTGAGGGTGCTGATATCTTTGTTGGCGTTTCAGGCCCAGACCTGCTCAGCCCGGAAGAGCTGAAGCTAATGGCACCTAACCCGGTTATTTTTGCCTGCTCAAACCCTGATCCGGAAATTAAACCGGAAGTTGCTATGGCAGCACGGGACGACTTAATTATGGGAACTGGCCGTTCGGACTATCCGAACCAGGT
>NZ_DFTS01000074.1:89715-93450 GCF_002383015.1 Idiomarina sp. UBA4206 | reverse complement strand
TATCCGAACCAGGTGAACAATGTACTCTGTTTTCCCTTTATGTTCCGCGGAGCATTAGATGTGCGGGCAACAGCCATTAACGATGAAATGAAGGTGGCAGCGGTAGAGGCCATTCGTCAGCTGGCGAAAGAGCCCGTGCCCGATTCCGTGCTAAAAGCAGCCGATGTCAAAGAATTAAACTTCGGCCGCAACTACATTATTCCTAAGCCTATCGACCCACGCTTGTGCCAACGTGTGGCTCGCGCCGTTGCTGAAGCCGCCGTGAAATCCGGCGCGGCGAAAATCGATTTACCAGAAAATTATATGCAGGATTAATCGTCCAATTCGTCATCCGTCGGGATGGGCAAGCCTCTGGCTTCCAGCTCTTCCCGCACGGCTTTGGGTATTTTATTCGAATTCGATTTTTGTAAGTCTTCATCTTCGGGCAGCGGCTGACCGGTAAAAGCGTGTAAAAACGCCTCACACAGCAGTTCGCTGTTGGTAGCATGACGCAAATTATTGATTTGGCGACGGGTCCGCTCATCAGTCAGTACTTTTAATACCCGAGTAGGAATTGAGACCGTAACTTTCTTAACCTGCTGACTCTTACGACCGTGTTCAGCATACGGGTAAATGTATTCGCCGTTCCATTTCATATTCATTACTCTGATGTCAGACAAAACCCTGTAAGTTGTAATGAATTGTACCCGACTGAGCGACCCCGTCAAATTTTATCCGTCTAGATGGCTAAAAGTTGCTGACATTTGTCTGACAATATTTTAGCCTTAGTAGCAGTAACCCAATCCATGCGAGTAGTTAAGGAAGGCGGAATGACAACAACACAGCTCACAGAGGAGCAAAAGCAGGCCGTTGCCGACAGTGTTCAGGTACACAAGTTTGGCGGAAGCAGTCTTGCCGACGCCTTTTGCTATCGACGTGTGGCCCGCATTGTAACGGAATACGCCGGCGCGAGCGATCTTGTCGTGGTTTCCGCCGCTGGTGATACGACCAATCGTATTCTGGCTATTATAAACGCCAAACCGCAGCCGGGCGATACCGCCAGTATTCTGCTCGATCAGCTGGAGAATTTTCAGCAAGGGCTTATCACTGAATTATTAAGTGGCGATTTACAACAGCAATTGCTGCAACAGTCACAACAGGACTTCACTCGCTGGCGTCGTTGGTTAGCCGGTGACGAAGACATTGCTCATAACGCCGAGCTGCTGTCCTACGGTGAACTTTGGTCGGCACGCTTATTATCTGCGCTGCTGCAAAAACAGGGCACCCGGGCCGACCACATTGATGCCCGCGACTTCTTACTGGCAGCGGATGCTCCAGAGCCTGTGATTCAGGTTGAGCACTCCCGTGAAAAGCTACTACTGCGGGTAGCTCCTCATTCCGGCACCCGCTTTATTGTTACCGGCTTTATTGCCCGTGGCTTAAACGGCGAAAGCTTGACTCTGGGTCGCAACGGCAGTGACTACTCAGCTACGCTGGTGGGTAGCTTGCTCGATGCTCGCCAGGTCACCATATGGAAAGACGTTGCCGGTGTTTACTCGGCGGATCCTCGTAAAGTTGAACGTGTCGTCAGTTTGCCCACACTGGACTGGACCGAAGCCGAGGAACTGGCAAGACTTGGCAGCCCGGTTCTGCACCCAAGAACCTTTCAGCCGGTCGACCGTCAACGCATGGTCATATCGGTACGTTCCAGCTTAAAAGTAGAAAACCAGCAAACCCGCATTGGTCAGTTCCAGAATACGCAGCCCCGCGGCAAAGTTTTCACGTCTTTGTCCGAAGTGGTTCTGTTTAAAGTTGAGTTGCAGGACAAGGCTTTAGTAAAGCGCCTGGATGAACTGGAGTTAGAACCGCTGGTCAGTTGGACTGAGCCGGAAAATCATCAGCAGTATCTGGTCTTTCACCAAAACCACTTAGACTATCTGACCGGCTGGCTGGACAGTCTGGGCGCGGGTGATGCCATCACTCAAATTCGCGGTTACTCCATGGTCGCTATTGTCGGTAACCGCATTCAGGAAACCGATCAGTTTTCGACCTTTAAGCTCCAGCTTTCAGAACAAAAAGTACGCCGCTTTGCCTTAACTCAGAACGGCGACTCCGCAGTGGCTATTTTAGAGCAGAAGCTTGATAACCGTTTACTGAACCGTTTACACAGTCAATTATTTAACTACCGCCGCAGTCTGGGTGTGCTGGTTATTGGCCGTGGCAATATTGGTACAGCCTGGTTGGAGCTGTTCAGACAACAACGAGATCGCATTAATCAGGTGATGGACGTTCGCGTTATTGGCATAGCCAACTCCCGCCGTTTATGGCTGGATTACAACGGCGTTGAACTGACCCAGTGGGCAGATGACTTCGACCGCCTGGCGCGCCCTTACGTATTGACCGAACTGTTGCGCGAGCTGCCCAATGCGCCATACGACGAGCTGGTTGTGATTGATTTAACCGATGCCAAACAAGTCGCGCAATTATACCCGAGTCTGTTCGCAAACGGCCTTCATATCATCAGTGCCAACAAACGCGCGGGCTCGGCTGACGAAGCGCTGTACCGCGAAATTCGTACCATCCAGCACGAATACGAACGTGAGTGGCTCTTTAACACCACAGTTGGCGCGGGACTGCCTTTGAATTACGCCATTAATGACTTACGCAATTCCGGCGACGAAATCCGTAGTATTTCCGGTATTTTCTCCGGAACTATGTCCTGGCTGTTTGAGAATTTCACCAAAGGTGTGGCTTTCAGTTCGCTGGTACAAGAAGCCAAATAAAGGGGTTACAGCGAACCCGACCCANNAACGAGAGGATCTGTCCTGCCAGGATCTTGTCCGTAAACTGCTGATTCTTGCACGCGAAATTGGCTTGAATCTGGACTGGCAGGACATTCAGGTACAAAGCCTTGTGCCGGAGAACTTACGCGACATACCGCTTAACGACTTTATGCAACGCATATCTGAGCTTGATGAGCCCATGGCAGCTATGCTCGACGAAGCCGCCAAAGACGGTAAGGTCCCTCGACTACTGGCCAGCTTCACGGTCAGTGATGAGCAGCGGGTTACCGCCCAGGTTGGTATTGAGTACATTCCGGAAGGGGATATGCTGGCAAACCTAATACCCGGCGAAAACATCTTTGTTATCTACACCGACTGGTATTCTGAAATGCCGCTCGTAATAAGTGGTCCAGGTGCAGGTAAACACGTTACCGCAGGTGGTGTTCAGTCCGATTTGAATCAGTTACTGGGTAAACTGGCAGTGGGAGCTTAACGCTCCCACTCATTTTGTCCTAATGCCTGACTAGAATAAATCGTCGTCATTGTCTTCAAAAATATCGCGGTCTGAGTTGCCATTATTACGGCTGTACTCTGTCGGCTCAGTTCCCCGAATGAAGTATTCAAAGCGTGTGGTGTAATCGCTCTTATGCGACAACTTACCAGTTTCTAAGTCGATTCGAACATTCACCACGCCCGGTGGAATACCAAACTCACGTGACGGGAACAGGGGTAACGCCTTTTCCATAAATAGGATCCAGCCCGGCAACGCTGTTTTAGCACCAGCCTCACCGCCTGTTATTGCCTGCTGACTGGAGTCCACTTCAGGATGCTTTGACGTACGCCCCAGCTTTCTGGAAACATCATCAAAACCTACCCAGACCGTGGTGGACAGACTAGAAGTAAAGCCCGAAAACCAGGTGTCTCGCACATCGTTTGTCGTACCGGTTTTACCGGCAATGTTACGACCTACCGC
>NZ_DFTS01000074.1:88922-89626 GCF_002383015.1 Idiomarina sp. UBA4206 | reverse complement strand
GCTTCAGTAATGGGTTTAGAACGTTGAATACGCCAGGAGGTACCATTCCAGCCGGTGCCATTAGGCCAGCTTCCACCACCCCAGACAGCAGAGTTCATTGCCTGTTCAACCAAAAATGCATTTTGCTCACTGATGACCTGCGGTGCCGGTTTATCGCAGTCGAAACAGGCGCGCGCCGGGTCGGTTTCGTCTAAAACGTTTCCGTCTGCATCTTCAATGCGTTCAATGAAATAAGGTTCGACCAAAAAGCCACCATTTGCGAAAACAGCAAATGCTCTGGCTACCTGCATCGGTGTCATTGAAAGAGAACCCAACGAGAGCGATTCATTTTCAGGAATTTCAGAACGATCCAGCCCAAATTTCGCTAAATGGTCTGCCACTTGCTTTACGCCCAATTCGCGAATTAGCCGCACTGAAACCACGTTTTTCGACTTAGCCAGCGCTTTACGCAGGCGAATAGGCCCTTCGTAAACTTCAGGCGAGTTTTTGGGTCGCCAGGCAATACCGGAACCCGGGTTCCACTGGTTAATCGGAGCATCATTAACTAGAGTCGCCAGCGTCAATCCTTCTTCAAAGGCTGCTGAATATATTAACGGTTTAATATTAGAACCAACCTGACGTTCCGCTTGTAATGCGCGGTTGTACTGGCTCAGCTGGAAACTGTAACCACCAACCACAGCAGCTACAGCGCCGTCATCGGGCCT
>NZ_DFTS01000074.1:82513-88829 GCF_002383015.1 Idiomarina sp. UBA4206 | reverse complement strand
AATGGCGGAACTTGGTTCAGGAATTTGAGCCAGACGCCATTCACTGCCGTCATTCACCCGACGCAACCAAATAACGTGCCCGGGCTGCATGATTTCTCCGGCTGTCTCCGGAGGCGGCCCCTGACGTTCTTCGTTCAGGTATTCGCGGGCCCAGTGCATGGCTTCCCAGGGTAAAGTGATTTTCCCCTCGTCTTTAACCATCACTTCCGCAGACTGCTCACCAATGGCTGTCACCACAGCCGGTGTAACCGCACCAATAACGCGTAATTGTTCAAGGTATTGCCGAATAGCCGGTTCTTCCACCGGCTCCTCTTCTTTCTCTGCCGACCACAACAAACTCACCGGACCGCGGTAACCATGGCGTTCGTCATAGCTGTGCAGGTTATCCCAGACGGCCTGACGCGCAGCCAGCTGCACATCACTTCTTATCGTTGTGTAAACCTTGTAGCCTTCATTGTAAGCTTGGTCGTCTCCGTAGCGGTCTACCATTTCCTGGCGCACCATCTCGGCGAGATAAGGCGCATTGACCGTTACCTCCGCTCCATGGCGACGAGCGGTAACCGGAGCATTAGCCGCTTCTTCAAACTCCGCCTGGCTGATTTTATTTTCATCCAGCATACGCAACAAAACCACACGGCGGCGCGCTTTCGAGGCAATGGGGTTTGAAATTGGGTTTAGATTCGACGGCGCTTTAGGCAGGCCTGCGATGGTTGCCATCTGTGCTAAAGTCAGGTCTTTTAGTGGCTTACCGTAATAAACCTGTGCTGCAGCCCCGACACCATGAGCGCGATGCCCAAAGGTAATTTTATTGAGGTAAAGTTCCAGAATTTCATCTTTGCTTAAGAGCTGTTCAATGTGAACGGCAATAAAGGCTTCTTTTATCTTGCGCATCCACGCGCGTTCAAAGGTCAAAAAGAAGTTACGTGCCAGCTGCATGGTAATGGTACTGGCACCTTCCTGAATCTCACCGGTGGTCAGCAACACACTAAAGGCACGCAAAACACCAATAGGATCAACACCAAAATGCTGATAAAAACGACTGTCTTCAGTTGCCAGAAAAGCATCAATAAGCGGTTGCGGTACGTCTTGCAGCTCCACAGGTATACGCCGCTTTTCACCAAACTGTGAGATCAGTTCTCCGTCTGCTGTGAACACCTGCATTGGTGTCTGCAAACGCACATCGCGCAAAGTTTCCACGCTGGGTAATTCGGGCTTTACATACAAGTAAAGGCTGCCAACCGCTACCCCGCCAATAATAGTACACACCAGCAAGGTGTAAATTAGCCGCTTAAACCACTTCAATTATCTGCTCCATAACCGCTTTTTCACTACACCAGTCTGCTTAAACCGCAAAAACCGACATAAATTAGCTCTAAATTCTTACTGACTATTATGGCGGATTTTTGTTCACAACACTACGCTTGCATCTGGCTTTTCTACAATAAGGATATTGTCTAATGTCATTACTTCGCCAGCAACCACTTGCTGTGCAAATGAATCGTGAAAGTTGTCTGGTTTTACAACTATCACGGCAGGGCCGGCACTTTGTCGTCGACCACTTTTCACAGCAACACAAAAACAGCCTCAGCGATAAAGGACTCAATAAAGATGGCATTGTCTCAGCGCTTGATTACACCGCAACTCACTATCAGAAAATTGCGCTGGACAACCATAGTCAGGTTGAAGAGCAGTTACTGGAAAAATTACCGCCACAATTAAAGACCAGTACCGGTATCAGTTACGACTATTTTACCCGAGATAACGAAGCTGAAGCGGTCATTGGTCAACGCTCAGCTCTGGAAGAATTACTGGCAATATTGGCACCACTAGAAATGCCGGTACACGTGGTTGAACCGGCCTATCAGTCTGTTGTACGTGCAACCAACGCAGTACTTCCTTACCTTTGGCCCGACAACGCAGTATTTGAAAGCACAATGCAATGGGTCATTGTCGAGCTGAGACAGCCTCAGTCTATTCTTCTGTATTGCAAAGGCGGTGTTTTTCAGCGCTTAGAATACGTCGATACTTTCAATTTACTGCCTTATCTTTTGTCGGCTCAAATGTCCGGCAAATTCAGTTGGGTTATGAGCTTTGGCGATAAAGCGGTTCAGTCGTCGCTTGACCGGCAGCTTGAAGGGCAAATGCAACTCACGCACTTAGTGCTATCAACAACCCCCTTTTTCAAAAACAATCCAGCACCCATTGTTGCAGCATTAGATAATGAAATGGTGTTATTAGGCTTAGCCTTGCGGGGGTTTAACCAATGGCATCGCTAAACCTTCTGCAATGGCGACAGCAAAGCTTATGGCAACGCCACCGCACGTTGCATAAAGTCGGTATTGTGCTGTTAATAACTGTTACCTTTTTCTCGTCACAGTGGGTTATTTCATACAGTGACTATCTGGCTCAGTTGCAGCAGCAAGTTAGCGACCAGAATCAGAAACTGGCTGAGCACAAAGTTCACCAACAACGCTGGCAAGCCTACAGGCAACAGCAAGAGACCCAGCGTGCTTTTACCCGGCTTAAAAGCGCGCATAAGCTGAGGCTTAACGCATTTTCGGCATTACTCGACAACACCCCAAAAAGCTTTCACCACCGCAGGCTTACTTTTAACCATGAGCAATTCAAACTGGAAGCTGGCTATCGCCATATTCAGGAAGTTAACGATCACTATTTATGGCTCAACAAACAACTTGTTCATGCCGGGCTAAAACAGCAGTTGTTGCCGCAAAAACGCGTTTCATTCCAATACTTAAATAGCCAGCGTGAGGCCAGCCGTGGCTAAATCATTACACAAAGCACTTATTGCCTGGGCCATGGCCCTGCTTATCTTTACCCTGCTTGCTGTGCTCATTAGCTATTACTTCACCGGGTATCAGGCCGCGCAGCTTAGCAAAACCTTGCGGAATCAGTATCAGCAGCTACAGACACCTCTTCCTCCAGTTCCGGCAGAGGACAGTATCTACGTATCCGAACCCTCCTTCGTGGATGTTTCGTCTTTACTGACCCAGGCGGCAAAGCAACAAAAGGTAGACTTGCACTACCAACAAGATCCAGAGAGTTCTGAACAATGGTTGGTTGGGGTTAATGGTAGCTATCAGCGCGCTGTCCGTTTTGTTGCCTCTGTAATGCTGGCACAACACGGCGCGACTCAGGCTTTTCCTTTTACTCAAACATTAAAGTGGCAAGACACAGACTTAACCAGCGGTAAACTCAGTTGGCAGTTTCTGTGGTTAAACGCCAATGATGCCGCTTCGGCAAGCATTGACGCCAACACGCTGTTTAAAACAAACTTTCCGCCCATTACCGTCGAACCTCCTAAATGCTTAGAGCGGCCTGCAATAAAGAGCAACATTCAAATCGGTGACTGGTCTTTAGTGAAGTTGCTGGCCACACAAACCTCACCACAAAGAAAAGCTCTGCTACAACTGCCTGACCGCGTAATAACCCTTGCTAACAACAACTGGATAGAAAACCCACTCATGCAATTGCGTGAAATTAACCCCGGGTACGCACTGTTCGAACGCTGGCAGCAATATGCAGGCTGTTGGTCGGCAGAGACCGTCAAACTTCGTTTAACTAAGGACAAGAAACCGTAATGAAGCCAATTAAATTCTCTTTTCGTGTGCTCAGTCTGCTGCTGGTGCTTTGCTCTACATCTGGCTACGCAATGGAAAATTCCTGGAAAAGCCTGCTGAGCGAAGAGCAAAGACAACAACCTGTTTCGCTCAATACCGATAAAATGCCGCTAAGCCAACTCATACAATTACTGGCCGATCAGCATCAGTTAAATATATTGATTACCGACCAGGTCAGTGGTGAATCCAGTTTGAAACTCAACAAGGTTGCCTGGCAGGATGCCTTCGACACGCTGCTAACCAGTCATGGCTTAACGGTTCACACACAAGGTTCCATGCTCCGCATTGATGTCGCCGATGATGCTGCCGCAGACAATAGCCAGCACCGCTCTATTTTGCTTAGCGTAAACTTTGCTAAAGCCAGTGACTTAGCGTCGTTATTAAAAAATGAACAGCAAAGCTTTTTGTCACCCAACGGAGCGGTCAGTGTTGATGAGCGCACTAATACCCTCATTGTTCGGGACACGCCGGAGCAGCTGGCCACCATTCGTCAGTTAGTCAATGATTTAGATGTCCCGGTGAAACAGGTGCTTATTGAAGCCCGTATGGTGACGGTAAAGGCCAACGTGAGTAAAGAACTGGGCATTCGTTGGGGCGCGTCGGAGTACGGACTGGCAATACCAGAGGACACAGGGAGCTTTGTAAAAGGTATGCAAGTGGACTTACCCGCAACAAACCCCGCCGGAACCTTTTCCGCAAACCTGGCCAGGCTGAGCGATGACATTCTGCTGGACCTTGAATTAACGGCGCTGGAGCAGGAAAACAAAGCCGAAATTATTACCAGTCCGAAAATTTTTACGTCGAATCATCAACCGGCCTACATAGAGCAAGGTACCGAAATACCTTACGTCGAAACAGCTGCGCACGGGGCTACCGCGGTGCAATTTAAAAAGGCAGTTATGGGTTTAAGTGTAACTCCGCAAATAACGCCAAATGATCATGTACTAATGGAGCTCACCATTACCCAAAACACCCGCGGTGACACCGTTGCTACACCAACCGGACCAGCCGTTGCCATCGACACTCAGGAAATGTCGACGCGGGTACTGGCGAAAAATGGCGAAACTATCGTCTTAGGGGGAATCTTTCAGGAACATAGCTTGAATGATGACAGTCGTGTCCCCATCTTAGGGTCGCTGCCGTTACTCGGGAATTTGTTCTCTCACCAGCAGCAGCGCAATGAAAAGCGGGAGTTAATGATTTTCGTCACACCAACGATATTGCCCCAAACTTAGTCCAAAAGCCGATTACTATTGCTAAAGTGGGCTCAAGTTGCGATAATCGCGCTTCTTTTCGTTGGGTTGGGGGACGTCTCCAGACACTCCGGATTCGTGAGTTACAGCTAATTTTAACCAATGATGTAAGCAGGAATATGGCTGAGAAACGTAATATTTTTCTTGTTGGGCCCATGGGGGCTGGCAAAAGTACGATTGGCCGTCAAATCGCCAGACAATTACATTTAGAGTTCTTCGACTCAGATTCTGAAATCGAGCGCCGCACAGGGGCTGATATCAGTTGGGTTTTTGAACTTGAAGGTGAAGAAGGCTTTCGTGCACGCGAAGAAAAAGTGATCGAAGAGCTTACCGAAAACATGGGTATTGTCTTAGCGACAGGTGGCGGCTCGGTCATGAGCAAAGAAAGCCGTAACCGTCTGTCGGCTCGGGGTGTTGTTGTGTATTTAAAAACACCCATTGAGAAACAACTGGCACGCACCCAGCGCGACAAACGCCGGCCTTTAATTGCAGAAGCTGACGACCCGCGTAAAGTGCTGGAGCAACTGGCGCAAGAACGCGACCCTTTATACGAAGAAATTGCGGACATCACGGTACAAACCGATGATCAAAGCGCAAAATTCGTCGTCAATGACATTATCGATCAACTCGAGTCGATTAACGGCCTCGGGTAAATAAAGGGAGCTGCGTTCATGGCTGAGGTTAACGTCTCTTTAGGTGAACGCAGCTACACCATCTACATTGGTAACGCCCTGTTATCAAACTACGTAGAAAACCTCCCGCATAGACTCAATCAACAGCTACTGGTCATCACTAACCCAACCATCAGCCAGCATTATTTAAAGCCATTATTAAGTGCGCTTGCCGGCCATCAGGTCGAAGTATTTGAAATGCGCGACGGCGAACAGTTTAAAAGCCTGGAAAGCTACAGCGAAGCCATGGATCTTCTTATTAACGCTGGCTTTAACCGCGACTGCGGCATTATTGCTTTAGGCGGAGGTGTGGTTGGTGACCTAGCGGGCTTTGTGGCGTCAACATTTCAACGGGGTGTCGACTTTTACCAAATTCCGACCACCCTATTGTCGCAGGTTGATTCTTCCGTGGGCGGAAAAACAGCGGTTAACCATCCGCAGGGGAAAAACCTGATTGGCGCTTTCTATCAGCCCAAATCGGTGGTTATCGACATAGACTGCTTGCAAACACAGACTGAACGGGACTACCGGAGCGGCCTGGCCGAAGTGGTTAAATACGGTGTTATCTACGACCCCGAGTTTTTCCAGTGGCTGGAACAGCATACGACAGAGTTATACCAAAAAGACCCGGGGGCACTTACCTACGCCATTAAGCGCAGCTGCGAAATTAAAGCCGAAGTTGTTGCCCAGGACGAGCGCGAAAAAGGCCTACGGGCATTACTGAATTTAGGCCACACCTTCGGACACGCCATTG
>NZ_DFTS01000074.1:78021-82423 GCF_002383015.1 Idiomarina sp. UBA4206 | reverse complement strand
CGGACACGCCATTGAAGCCGCCACCGAATACGGCGCATGGACACACGGCGAAGCCGTAGCTGCTGGCATTATAATTGCATCTAAGCTGTCAGAAGTGACACAGCGGCTCAATTCGTCAGATTTTCGACGCGTCAAAGATTTACTGCTGGCACTTGGCTTGCCGACTAAGGGCCCGCAAATGCCCTGGCAGGACTGGTTAGACTACATGCAGCGCGACAAAAAAGTAAAAGACGGTCAGCTGCACTTTGTTCTTCCAGTTGCTATTGGTAAAGCTGAAGTCGTCAGTACTGTAGAACACAATACCGTTGCTGCTGTGATCACTGAATGTTGCTAACGCCAACGCGTTATCTCTATTCGGCTGACAGACAGGAACAGACAGATGCAAGCACTTGCAACCACACAACACATTGTTGCCGCGCCGGTAAAAACCAAACCAAGCCAGCAACAGGTTATTGACCAGCTCCACCAAAATTGCCAGCAAAGCGTTTCGCTTATTATGCTGCACGGCAAAGAGGGCAGCGGTAAAACCACCATTGCAGAAGTGTTTCTGGAGCAGGCATCAGAATACGCGGAAGTGGCTTTTATCAGCGCCAATGAACGCTCCACCAACGACCGACTTCGCGCACAAATACTCAACCAGTTGTTCGGCACCATCAGCATTAACGACGAGTCACTAAGTCGTCAGATGCAACGCCAGCGTCCGCTTAACCACGCCATTATTGTTATCGATAACGGTGAGCTACTGTCAGAAAGCTTTTTAGCCGAGTGCATTTCCACCGTTACTCAGCTTAGCGCCATTGGTCAGCGCACCAGCATTATCATTACCGGCGACAGCCGCTGGGCACAGCAACAACGCCCGGCGCCGCACTTGCGTGTACAAGGGCCCACCATGATTGAGGTTCAGCCACTTAATCATGACGAACAGATTCGCTTTGTGCAGGCCTTACTGCCGGAGAAGCAGCGTAGCTTCTGGAACCTGGAACGCATTCAACAATTTTTAAACTCCATTCATGGGTTTCCCGGTGAAATTCAGCAGCGTCTGCAGTTAACCTTAACGACTCAGGCAGCACGCTACCGCGATACCAATGCCGAAGAAAATGCTGACAACAACGCCAGCGAACAGAGCAAAGCGAACCATAAAGCAGAACAGGGCAGCCGTCGCAAAATGCGTCTGTGGCCTATTCTTTTAATTGCAGCCATTATGAGTCTGGCCTTTGCTGGTTTTCTGAATAAAGAGCAGCTGACCGCCTACTGGCAACAAGTGAATCCGGAATCAGCGGCATCGGCAGAAGCCACGACCGAAGAAGGCGATGCAAACAGTGCCACGACAGCCGAAGATAAAACAGCAACAGAAGCTACCGAACAGACGACCAGTTTGCCCAGCTTTGAACCGCTCAATGAACGTTCTTTAGAACTGGTTCCTGCGGAACTGGCCGCCTCTTACCGCAATGCGTTAGGTACATTAAACACCGTAGCCGCCTCTGAAATTACAGAAGGCGAAATTTCGCTGGGCTTTATTAAACAACAGCCGAAGCAACAAGAGCCGCAGGAAGCTGAGCCTGTCGGGCAGTCTAACGAGCAGTCGGCAGCCGAGGCAGGCATTGACACCGTTGTAGCCAAACCAGAACCAGAAGTTAAAGCAGAACAACCTGAACCACAACAGTCTCAGCCTCAAGCGCGGCCGTTCCAGACCCAGTGGGCACTGGATCAGAACTCAGGCAATTACACGCTGCAAATCAGTATTATTAGTGACCCGCAGCTACTGCGCAGTTTCCGTAATGACTACGGTATTGCCGCTAATACCCAGGTGTATCAGCGCGCTGACCAACGTTATGTGGTTATTTTTGGCAGCTACCCCAGCATTGAGCAAGCACGTGCAGCCGCCACTCAGCTGCCAACCGATGTGCAGCAAATGGAGCCCTGGGCTAAGTCGTTTGCCAGTGTGCAAAACGACATTACTAGCCAGTAGCCGGACGAATAGCGCAGTCAGCAATTTTCATCCCCCGGCCTTTGGGTTACAATCCCTTGAGGATCCACCAACGGCCGGCGCATGAAGAAGAATCGGGCATTTTTAAAATGGGCAGGCGGTAAGTACTCACTTATCGAGCCGATAACAGCACGCTTGCCGCAAGGTAAAAAGCTCATCGAACCTTTTGTGGGTGCCGGTTCAGTTTTTCTGAATACCGACTACGACAGCTACCTGCTTAACGACATTAATCAGGACCTCATTACCCTGTATCAGTTTGTGAAGCGCCGTCCGAAGACTTTTATTCAGGACGCCCGCAAGCTCTTCGTTAACCGTAACAACCAGGCCGACGCTTACTACGCACTGCGTGCCGCCTTTAATGCCAGCAGCGACCCTTACTTTCGCTCTTTGCTTTTTTTATATATGAACCGCCACGGCTACAACGGCTTGTGTCGTTATAACAGCAAAGGCATTTTTAACGTGCCCTTTGGTGATTACCGCAAACCTTACTTCCCGGAAAAAGAGCTCGAGCATTTTGCCGAGAAAGCGCGCAAGGCCAAGTTTATTTGCCGCCCGTTTGAACAAGTGTTTCGACGTGCGCGACAAGGCGACGTGATTTACTGCGATCCACCTTACGCACCGCTGGACCAGACCTCTAACTTTACCAGCTACGCGACCGGTGGCTTTGGCCTGACTGACCAGGACGAATTAGCCCGCCGGGCAGTGCAGGTTGCGAAAAAGCGCCATATTCCGGTACTGATAAGCAACCACGACACCGACCTCACCCGGGCTTTATACAAACACGCCGACATCAGCAGTTTGTCGGTCTCGCGCAGCATCAGTCAAAAAGGCGACGGCCGAAAGCCAGTAGCCGAGCTGCTCGCTTTATACGATAGCGAAGTCAATAAAAGCAACGTGGTTTCTCTTAGCAACTCATTGAAGAAAGTAGGCACATGAACTGGCACTTAAAAGCATTTAACGATCTTTCGCTGCACGATCTCTACGACTTGCTGAAACTTAGACAAGAAGTTTTCGTGGTGGAGCAAACTTGTCCCTACCTGGACGCCGACGGCGCAGACGAGCAGGCTTTACATTTGTACGCCCGCAACGACACCGGCGAAATGGTCGCCTACGCCCGGCTTTACCTGGCAACCGCCGATACCGGCTATTCTCGTATTGGTCGGGTAATAACCCATGAAAAAGTGCGCCGCCAGAAGCTAGGCAGAGAAGTCATGCAACGCAGTATCGACTATCTTGAAGAATATGCCCCCAAAGCCCCAATTCGGGTAGGCGCACAGGTTTATCTGCTGAAGTTCTACCAAAGCTTCGGCTTTGAAGCCATAAGCGACGAGTATCTGGAAGACGACATTCCACACATTGATATGCAACGTAAGGCCGCACAGTGACAGCCGCAATCCGGGTTCCCGTTCTTGCAGGCAGCGGCGCTGAAACCGTTGAGACAAAGGCTATTGCTAAGCGTTGGGGCCTCTCGTCTGAAGCCACCGATAGTGACGTTTTTCAACTGTGGTTGAACGACGATGTACTAGCGCTGCATTGGCTGCAAAGCCCACAAAAAATGTCACCTTTAGTGGTCGATTTTCATCAGGGCAAAGCAGCCTACCGTGCTCAGAACACACAGTTAAAAAACGAAGCTATTGCTAAAGCAGTTGGTGTCACCGGGCAGTTTAAACCATCGGTTGTCGACGGAACCGCCGGCCTTGGGCGAGACGCTTTTGTACTAGCCGGACTGGGCTGCGACGTGCAACTTATAGAACGTCACCCGGTTGTCGCTGCGCTGCTCGATAACGGCCTGCACAGAGCTCAGTTAGAAGCCGACTTCATTGGCGAAACCTGCCAGCGCATGCATTTAATCGGAACCGACAACTTATATACGGGTAAAGGCTTCACCCACGAGCCCGACGTGGTTTATTTAGACCCCATGTACCCAAAAACCGGCAAGCAAAAGGCGCAAGTGAAAAAAGACATGCAAATGTTCCAGCAGTTAGTCGGCAGCGACGAAGACGCCGATTCATTGCTAGAGCCTGCGCTTAATAACGCTAAATTCCGAGTAGTGGTTAAGCGCCCCAACAGCGCGCCTTTTCTGGCAGGGCGTGAACCAAACAGCCAAATTAAGAGTAAAAAGCATCGCTTTGATGTTTACATAAAACGAGGTTTTCATGAGTCAGCAAATTAAAGAAGGCGATAAAATTCCATCAGGTTCACTGACCAGCAAAGGTGATCTTGGCATTCAGAACTATGACCCGGCAGAGATATTCGCCAAAGGCACGCACGTACTGTTTTCAGTGCCTGGCGCGTTTACTCCGACCTGTTCGGAGAAACACCTGCCCGGCTACGTAGAGCACGCCGAAGCGTTAAAAGAAGCGGGTGTTCTGAGTATTAATTGTGTGGCGGTAAACGACGCCTTTGTTATGAAGG
>NZ_DFTS01000074.1:77643-77899 GCF_002383015.1 Idiomarina sp. UBA4206 | reverse complement strand
GACGCATTACGGATCGGAGAAAAGGTTCGGTTATTGTCCGACGGCAACGGCGCATACAACCAGACAATGGGCCTTAGCATGGACACCGGTAACTTTGGTGGCATCCGTTCTAAGCGCTACGCCATGATCATTACCGACGGCCAGGTAAAAGGTGTGTTTGTAGAAGAGGACAAGTCCTTTGAAGTGAGCAAAGCCGAATACATACTGGAGCAACTGCAAAAATAATGTCGAACTGGGATGTGATTATTATTGGTGC
>NZ_DFTS01000074.1:72633-77538 GCF_002383015.1 Idiomarina sp. UBA4206 | reverse complement strand
TGGGATGTGATTATTATTGGTGCCGGTGCGGCGGGGTTGCATTGCGCCGCCCATGCCGCACAGCGCGGTAAGTCGGTGCTGGTATTGGATCACGCCAAGCAGGCAGGTAAGAAAATTCTGATTTCCGGCGGCGGCCGCTGCAACTTCACCAATATGCACTCGACGCCGGACAATTTTATCTCCGCCAACCCGCATTTTTGCAAGTCGGCACTCAGCCGCTACACCCAATGGGACTTTATTGGCCTGGTGGCTGAGTACGGCATTGCCTACCACGAAAAAACCTTAGGCCAGTTGTTTTGCGACGACTCCGCCAAAGACATTGTGCGCATGTTAATGAGCGAATGCGACCGATACGGCGCCAAAGTTCAGCTACGCACCGAGATTGTGTCGGTAGACTACGACGGCAACTACCGCATTGAAACCAGCCGCGGCGACTATAGCTGCGACAAACTGGTTATTGCCTGTGGCGGGCTATCTATGCCCAAATTGGGCGCGACCCCGCTGGGGTATCAAATTGCGGAGCAGTTTGGCCATTCCATTGTGCCGGTACGCGCAGGTTTAGTGCCTTTTACCCTGCAAGAAGACGAAAAAGCCCGCTTTGCCGAGCTTTCCGGTGTGGCTGTACCCGTCAGTGCAGAAGCCCATGGCGGTTATTTCCGTGAAGCCATGCTGTTTACCCACCGCGGTGTCAGCGGACCGGCCATTTTGCAGGTTTCCTCCTACTGGCAGCCCGGCGAAGCCGTGACTATTAACCTGCTACCCGACTTAGACGCCTTTGAGTGGCTGAAAACGCAACAACAGCAACAACCCAAAACTCAGCTCAATACCGTATTACAGCAACACTTCCCTAAACGCGTAGTGACCGCGCTAGCAGAGCACCACCAATGGCCACTGAACAACAAACTGGCCGATACTTCTAACGCGCAGTTTCAGGCCATAGCCGACAACCTTAACCGCTGGCAGCTAAAACCCAACGGCACCGAAGGTTACCGCACCGCCGAAGTCACCTTAGGCGGTGTTAATGTTGACGAAGTCAGCTCCAAAACCATGGAAAGCCAGAAGCAACCCGGCCTGTACTTTATTGGCGAAGTGCTGGATGTAACCGGTTGGTTGGGAGGCTTTAATTTTCAATGGGCGTGGAGCAGTGGCTTTGCTTGTGGGTCGGAGGTTTAAGTGATTGCCAGAGCGATCACTTGTGCTGGTTAGTTCCGCTTGGTGCCAGGAGGCGAACCGGGATCAGACTAATTAGCCGACAACTATATTTTATTCAATGGGTAAATAAATATCGGTTATCATTTCGTTCTCTGGCACATCCGGGAAGAAACTGACTCGCTCGAAGTAAATAGGAAAGTCCCGCACTTCAACCTCAGACTTCGGCAGCCATTGGGTATAAAGAAAGCTTACTATCACACCGATAGAGTCATCGCTACCAATATGCCTAACTACGGCGCATCGTCCCGCAGGAATAACTTTGTTGACTATGCCGTAGTCATTCGCGGCGACTGGCTTATCGACAGAGCAGGCTATATCGAGTCGATAGTCGTCTGGTGCGGTAACATTCGGGTCATCGTAAACCAAGTTAAATGTCTTACTTTTGCTTGGCGGGATATGACTAAGCTTTCTCCATTCAATAAATTTTTGTAGCGAAGCCCCCAATAAACTTGGCGCCCCGCGATGTTCCATTACCGCGATTAGAGTTTCAGGAAACTCTTTAATATCAACGTTAAATTTTGTGCCGTTATCCATAATATTTTTCCTTAGCATTAATATAGGTTCATATTTCTCGTGCCAAGGGGTCCAATTAGCCGCCTTTCTGAATTCGGATGGACTTTTATCAAAGTGCTTTTTAAACACCCGAGAAAAGGCTTCATGACTCTCGTAGCCATTTGCCAGCGCTATATCCAGAACTCTTTCATGATCTCTGTAGGCCAACTGATAAGCAGCCCTTTTGAGCCTAAGCAACCGTACCAGTTTTATTACCGACATTCCCATGAATGCCGAACACTGCCTGTGAAAATGATACTTGGACAAATGCGCAAGCTTGCACAGCGTATCAATATCAAGGTCAGCGTCCAGATTCGCCTCAATGTGACTAATAACTTTCTCAAACCGACCTTGATAGTTCGACATATAAGTAATTCTCCCCTTAGCGGTTTAATACTAAAACTTAATAGAGGGTTAATCTTGACTAAGGTTGCTCAATATCGAGGGAAATTTGTTCTACGCAGCAGCTTTTTAGCAATACCAACACACAGCATCGCCACAGCCGTAACAACAAATAATTGTCCGAACATTTGAAGCGCGAACTTAGGCCAACAGTAGCCATTGCTCGCAAATAACTAGGTTACACATATACGTCGTGCAAACTCAAGCTCTTCTACTCACCTTTATGTTTGTTAGGAGTAACTTGACGATAGACATCAAGTTGCCGTTAAATGGCAACGAACAATATTTCACCAAGCTATCATCGTATTGAACTTTCACTTCATAATTAAGGATAGGTTCCATGGCTAGTCAAAACCTTGCTGAAGAGCTACACCTTATTGCAATTGGCGACCAACAGGCTTTTAAGCGGTTTTATAAACAGACTGCGGCTAAGCTATTTGGAGTCAGCCTTGCGATACTCCGCGAAAGAAACCTTGCCGAAGACGTGCTTCAGGATACTTATATCAAAGTCTGGCATTCTGCCTCGCAGTATCGTGCTGATCAGGGAACGGCTATGTCATGGGTGACCAGTATGGTTCGTTATCGTGCCATTGATGTTTTACGTTCGTCGGATAATCGGGCCATATCTGTAGATGACATCGAGCGCCTCGTTAGCCAAAATGCTGTTGATGTGATGAACGAGGAGGAGGCCGATGCCCCGCGGCTTGATGATTGTCTTGGTAAATTGCAAGGCTCACAGCGACATTCTATTCACCTTGCGTACCTGTTTGGATTGACGCATCAAGAGATCAGCCACCATTTAGGAGAAGCATTGGGGTCGATTAAAACCTGGATTCGTCGCGGGTTGGACAGTCTGAAGAGGTGCCTGCAATCATGAATTATGATAATCAAGAATTGACCGAACAATTGGCGCGCCGCTACGTTATAGGATTGATGCGCGGCTCAGCGAGGATTCGTTTTAGATCATTGATACAAAGCAGTTCATCTATCAATCGACAGGTTATTTATTGGGAAGGGCAACTAAACCATTTGACTGACCGTCTACAGCCCGTTAACCCACCGGCAAAGCTGTGGAACACGATCTACGGGCGCCTATTCAGCCGCAACCAACGAAGTTTCGATCTATGGCATTGGCTTGGTCCGGTTGGTACTGCCGCAGCAGTCGTGTTAGCTATATTCCTGGTGCAGCAAACCGTATTCACCCCAGATACGGCAGATAGCCGTGTGGCGGTGATTCAAAACGAACAACAAAAATCATTGTGGGTATTAAGCATCTCGGATAACTCAATCGAAGTTGTTCCCCAGAGAACTATCGAGCCATACTCCGATAAAGAGTATCAGTTGTGGATGTTACCTGCTGATGGTTCTAATCCTGTATCACTGGGTCTACTACCAGAACAGGCCGGAAGCATAATGCTTACACCTCCGGATGCCTTTAAGTTGGCGCAAGTTAATGGTTTAGCCGTGAGTCTGGAGCCTGCCGGAGGCTCCCCGACAGGGCTGCCTACTGGACCCGTTTTATATACAACTGATATTGCTCAGCTATAAAAAAATATTTTTTTGAATCCAATATGCCCTCCCGTTCGGATAGCTCATGAAGAACTAAAATAACGAGAGGGCATTATGAAAAAACTATTTTCTAAAACACCATTAGCCACAGCGATTGTGGCTGCAGGGATCGTATCAGCAACCGCACTGGCATCCAGTCACCGCGAAGCGCCTAACATCACTCGCTTTCCAGCATTAGATTCAACCGACTTTTATCTATTCAATAGTTATGAGCCTGGCCGCGAGGATTACGTTACCGCCATCGCTAACTATGTTCCGTTGCAAGACGCTTATGGTGGTCCTAATTACTTCGCTATGGACGAATCAGCGGTTTACTCTATCCATTTTGATAGCGATGGTGACGCTGAAGAAGACCTGACCTTTGAGTTCCGTTTTGATAACTCACTGCCAAATGGCGGCGTGAAGCTACCCGTTGGTACAGATGGTATGCAGAAAGATGTAAGTGTACCGCTGAAGTTTATCGGCGCTATTTCGGCAAGCGACCAGAGCACCCTGAACTTTAATGAATCCTTTACCATTAATGTCGTCAATGGACCTCAAAAAAGTGGCACCTCGGCACAGGTTATGGGCGTTTCGGGTGAACAAGAGTTTACTAAACCATTGGCGTTTGTGGGAGAGAAGACATTTGGCAGTGCACAGGGCTACCAGGATTATGCAAACCAGTATGTATATGAAATCAACATTCCAAACTGCTCGATGCCGGGTAAGGTGTTTGTAGGCCAACGCAAAGACCCCTTCGTCGTTAACCTTGGTGAAACCTTTGATCTCGTCAATTATGTGCCCATCGAAGCGGGCGCGTTTCCAGGCGGGATAGAGCAGAGTAACGCCAATGATGACTTGCGTAATAAGAACGTCAACACCATTGCCCTTGAGCTACCAAAAAGCTGCATCACAGGTGACGGCAATGGGGTCGTCGGCAGTTGGACAACCGCACAAGTGCCTCAGGCGCGATTGCAAAACCCTAACGCTACATTTGAAAAGCCCGACGTTAATGCCGGCGCTTTGGTTCAGGTATCGCGCTTAGGCGCACCATTAGTGAACGAACTCGTTATTGGTATCGATGATAAAGACACGTTCTCATCGTCGGCACCGGGTGAAGACGGACAGTTTGCTGATTACGTGACGCACCCAACGCTACCGGTTATTCTTGACCTACTGTTCCGTGAACCC
>NZ_DFTS01000074.1:70041-72528 GCF_002383015.1 Idiomarina sp. UBA4206 | reverse complement strand
ACTGTTCCGTGAACCCGTGAATACAACTTTAGGTACCGACTTCGACAGCTTGGCGCCATCGAACTATCCACGCACCGATCTTGTGGCTGCGTTTCTAACCGGCGTCGAGGGTGTAAACCAACAGGCAATGGTCACGCCATCAGAAATGTTGCGGTTAAATACTGGCATTCCGGCTACTCCCGCTCAGGAGCAGGCTGCTTTAGGCGTTGCAGGCGATGATTTAGCGGGCTTCCCTAACGGCCGCAGGCCAGGTGATGACGTAGTGGATATCGCCTTAAGAGTGGTTATGGGCGCGTTATGTCACGACATTCCCGTTAATGGTGAGGCAACTAACTTAGGCTTTTGCAGCCCAGACGACGCCCCTGTCGGCAATGTACCTTTCACCGATGGAGCCCCCATCGACGCCAGCTACGTTAACGATGGATTCCCTTATCTGAAAACGCCGACACCGGGTTCAGCGAGCGAATAACGCAGCATGGGAGGAAACAACATGAAATACTCATTAATTATTGTCAGTTTAGCTGCCGTTATGTTGCTATCAGGCTGCCTGGATAACAGTGACGAAAATCTGCCACCAGCAGCTCGCGATAGTATGTTTACAATGACCGTGGATACGACACTTAATGAAACACTAACAGCTTACGATGGCAACGATGACGCCCTGAGCTACCAACTAGAACAAGGCACCGACATTGGCGAGCTAACAGTGAATTCGGATGGCACCTTCAGTTATACACCACCCAGCGAATATGTTGGTGATGTTGACTTTAGGTATTCTGTTACGGACGGCGAACTCTCTGATGAGGGAACTGTATCAATCGCGGTGGAAGCCGAGCAGGTTGCTGCGAGCTTTTATGTCCGTGAGGCTTATGGTCAACCTGCTAATGCTGAGCCATTGCCTTTGAATGGACGCATAATCAATGATGATGTCTCGGATACGGCAGCTTTTGCCGATCTGGTAGCGGAAGGAGGCAATGAATGAGAGTCGCGCTTTTACTGATCGGTTTATTGGTCAGTCATATGGCGGCTTCATCGGAAGAGTTACTATGGCAGCCTGAGGCTGCCATAGTTCCGACCGAAGTAACCGAGGCTGAACAAAGGTACCAGCAACACCCTAACAGCCTGAACCATGGCGCTGATCTTATTCACCACTATCTTAACTGGGTTCGCCGCTCGGACAGCCATGAATATTTACAAAAGGCAAATCAGTTACGATCAAAGCTGGCAGAACAACCCAGTGCTAACCGGAACCTTAACTGGCTATTAGCAAGTGCCGATTTACTGCAATACCAACATCAGTTTACCAAGGCCAGTGAATATTTAGAGCGGATTCTTGAACTACGTCCATTCCACTTGCAGGCCTCACTGATGCAAGCGCGTATTGCCTTGGCTCAAGGGAACACTGAAGCAGCTAAGTCCCGCTGCACCTCATTGTTTGGTCAACATTCATTAAGTATCGTATCGACCTGCTTACTTGAAGTTGAGGGACGTGCCAACCAACAGCTTGCCGCTTACACGCAGTTAAGCGATCTGCAAAAGCGACAGCCACAAGAAAGTGAAGTTGACACTATTGAGCGCTGGCGTTTACAGATCCTGGCCGAACAAGCATTGTTATTAGAGCGTTATGCCGAAGCAAGAAGCTGGCTTAACCAGTTACCCGAAGAGAAAACCATTGTAGAAGAAAAACTATTGCTGGACAGTTATTTGCTGGAAACGTCTGGATCACTTCCCGACTCGCTGATAGCCGACTGCGCTAGTCAGCTCACCGACGCGTTAGCGGTTCGTGTCGCCCTAGTGCAACAACGATTGCACGGTGGTGGTTGCTGGGTAGATTACATCAAGCAACGAATGCATTTGCGCGTACTTCGCAATGATCGGCTGCACAGTGCAGATATTGCGTTTTATTTTACCTACCTCCTTGAGCATCCTGACAGAGCTGTGAAGTGGGCTAACATCAATTATTCTGTCGCCAAAGAGCCCTTTGATAAACGGCTCTTGATTGACGCGCAACAACTTCAAAAAGAGGCGAATCAATGATGAAGATACCAACGTTTTTTTCTATCCCCCTCTTGCTCCTGTCTTTAGCGTTTACAGGGCAGGTTAGTGGACATTCATTCAGTACATCGTTTTTAAATATCGATCGTGATGGGCTGCTTAAATACCAGATATCGTTTCACGACCTAGTTGCATTAAACGACGACTGGATAGACGAAGGCAAAATAAGCAAGCAGCTCCTAAACGGAAAACTGAATAAACTGGAGCAATTCCTTAATCAAACGGTCAGTCTTAACCAGTGTCACTTAGTATTAACTCACAATAATCCCTGGGTTACCGTGACCTATGCCAAAGAACAGTATCTTGTATTACAGGCAGAGCCTGATTGCGACCAGCCACTAACGTCAGTGACCGTAAATAATGTCTGGACAGAGTTTCCTGACCATCGAGTGATTGTTGAATCTTCACTATTAGACACGAGTAGCAATCCCT
>NZ_DFTS01000074.1:61972-69958 GCF_002383015.1 Idiomarina sp. UBA4206 | reverse complement strand
CAATCCCACTGTTATAGACATTGAGCAACGCACGGTTATTTTTTAACTTTGAATCATAGGGAGGGACTTTAAATTAAGAAGTCTTGCCGTGATCGGTCCAATAGTGCCCAGATTAATGTAGTAAGACAATATTAAACAAAATTTTACCTGTTTGGCCGGATACTTAGCATTAATAGATTAAGTCGACTTAAGTCAAATTCAATGTCCGTCCATCGCTCGAAGCTGACATTAACGCAGGCCCTTAGATATCGAATATAAAGAGATAGTGCACTCTATGTAGGATTGAGTACGGTTGATAAGCTATTCAAGTCAGAGCTCACCCGCCTGTTCAATAACTTCCGTCCATGATTTTTTAGAATGCCAATCATTGTATCTTTCCATCAAGGGCAGGTAGTGCTCAGGGATATCTGAATCGGGTGCGTTGCTATATGAATAGGCCATTCCTTCTCTGAACCATTCCGGTTTCATCATTGTCGCAACAGCACCAATTTCGGAAAATTGAAACCAATGAATCAATTCATGCTGAGTAATGTAGCTTTGCCAAGAAGCGGGAGCTATAACCGTACCAAGAAAAGGGTATGAGATGGCCCGCTCATAGCCTCCTCCGAACGACTGATAACACTCTAAAGTGGAGCAATATACAAATATAGGCTTTGAGCGAAGAGGTATTCCAGCAGAAGAGACTGCATCGAAGGCGGATCCGTACGACTCTTCGGCTTTTTCCATTTCTTTTGTGTGCTCGACACAAACCGAGTTGTGACATTTCATGCCGTTTAAATGTGGAAAAAGCAATCTAACCGGTTTTACGAACGACCACGCTAGCAATGGAAGCGAGGTAAGAATCAACACCAATGACAACTTTTTGATCACTTTAGCTCCTTGTGTACCACATTTATGCATTTTGCGTGCGGACGGTGTAACTCGCTCAACAGTTAGGTACTGATCCTTAGGTCAACGCAAAAATACCGCTACCAAGATACACTATTAATAACCTGAATAGCACTCGTTTAAGCCCTACCGACTGCATGATACCTAACATTGGTTATGCGTTACACCGACGAAAGTCCGATTGGAGCGAGAAGCGGAATTTGAATTTTTCTTAATGTTTTTAATGTTCTTCAACTTGCAGCGGTTTTATTAGTAACTGAGGTTACGCTAATGGCTTTAGGGAACTCGTGAGCGGCGCCAATTTGTAGTATGCGGTTGTTTTACTCAACTTGTTGGTTTAACGTTAACTTGAAAGTCGGGGCTTAATGTTGCTCGCTATGCAACACCTCAATATGAAGAGAATGTTGTGTATTCAAGGAGGATAAAGATGAAGAAAACTCTAGGGCTCGTGATCGTTGCTTTTCTTACCGGATGTACATCGCAAAATTACTCGGATGTGAGTGACAGCCAAGCGGTCATTAGTAACCTAAAAGTCTCCGAAGTGGGTACGCCTAGAACCGATAAGCACCAGTTACATGTAAAGTTTGATTATAGTATCAAGAACTACAAAGCACTTGATGGTCTATATACGTGCTCAGTCTTGTTTTCGACGGGAAAAGGTGAATGGGTGACCCAAACCATAGGAAACGATCCTTGCCAAATCGACTCAAGGAGCGGCTCAGTGTCAATGGAATGGACTACTCCTTTATCGACGAGTGCGGATTATTCAGATGAAGTATTGAAAAAAATGCAGTTACCACTCAAATACCAAGTAGCTATTCATCAAAAAAAGACTAAAAGCAGAAACAATATCATCGGTATGAGTGAACCTCTCTACCTTTCACCCAAACGATAAGAGTAATGACGCGTTTAGCTTGCGAGCCTCTGAGTACAGCAAGTATGACAAAGTTGGTCCTTAAGAGCCTTTCATAGCAACGAGTCTTTCCCCAACCCTTTACACTCAATTTCGAATGAGCGAGTGATCTAAAACCCTCTCTTACGCTATAGTACAGGGAGTCTTAGTAAAGGAGTATTGCGCTTATGAGAAAATGGATCTGGATATTTGCGACAGGAGTTTCCGCTGTAGCGGTTAATGTCCAGGCGCAAGAACTCTCAAATATGCAGCAATGCCTGCTAGGTAAAATGAATGACGCCAATGCTGAAGTCACTATTGCGGATGTTCGGGCTCAGTGTGAAGAAGAACTTCGCTCTGCTGAGGACGAGGACATTGTTGAAGTCGATGCCGTTGAGCAACCTGGCGCTTTAACTAACCGCATGAAAAGTGAGCAGGTTACTCAGTTTGACCCTTATGTTTTAACTCCGCACCGTCGCAATTATTTACTGCCGGTAATTACCAGTAACAACATTAACCGCGAACAGTATGCGAGCGTAGATGGTTACGAGCAAAACCTTGAAGACTACGAAGCAAAGTTTCAGTTCAGCTTTAAAGTACCTTTCAATAGAGAAAGCTTGTTGTTTGAAGAAGATAAACTTTTCTTCGGTTTAACCGTGCAGTCGTGGTGGCAGGTGTACTCCGATGATATTTCCAAGCCGTTCCGTGAAACCAATTACATGCCTGAAATTTTCTATGCCACACCAACCGGCTGGCATCCTTTTGGCACAAATACGGGGGTCGTTTTTGGTGCCGAACACTTATCAAACGGTCGCAGCCAGCCTTTGTCGCGTAGTTGGAACCGATTTTATGCACAGTTTTTTGTTGAAAAAGGCCGTTTTGTTTTTTCCCTAAAACCCTGGATACGCTTACAGGAAAACAGAAAAACCGACCCTATGCAGTCCAGCGGAGATGACAACCCGAACATTACCGACTACGTTGGCGACTACGAATTCACCACGGCTTACAGCGATGGTGACTTTGAATACATTCTTCGCCTTCGTCATGCCATTGATACCGGCAGAGGGTCAGCAGAACTCAACTGGACCTTCCCTATTGGCGGTAAATTTATAGGTTATACCTCAATATTTACCGGTTACGGAGAGAGTCTCATTGATTACAACCATAAACAGACTCGCTTTGGTATCGGCATAGCTTTAAACAACATTCTATAACGGCTTAAATGGATAAAAACGGCTGGAGCAAGAGGATACTCCAGCCGTAAAACTTAGGCACTAAGCCATTCCTTTCATCGACTGTAGCGAACGCTCGACTTCGCTGTCGCCTGCCATTAAATCAAAAGCTTTATGCTCCGTTCCATTTTCGTCAAGGCAGCGTCGCAGAACGCTGGCAACATCTTCACGAGGCACAGAGCCCGGTGCCAGTGAATCGCCAACAACCACTTTACCGGTCGCCTCTTCGTCCGTTAATGCCCCCGGGCGAACAATGGTCCAGTTAAGGTTTGTACGCATCAACTCCCGGTCTGCATAATGTTTTGCAGCATAATAGGGAAGTAAAGAATCGGCCCAGTTTTCCCGGTTGTTAGACTGCCACGCACTGACCATGACATAACGCTTAACTCCGGCTGCTTCTGCTGCCTCCATAGTTTTTACCGCACCGTCTAAATCAACCAACAATGTTTTATCGTCACCGGTACTTGCACCTGAACCAGCGGTAAAGACCACGGCATCGACGCCGTCAAAAAGCTCCTGCCACTTTGAAACCGGTCCTTCTAAATCACCTAATTTGGCGGTAACACCTCGTTCCTGCCATGCCTTTTGCTGCGCTTCTTTACGCACCACCGCAATCACTTCATGTGTTTTTGCGTGCTGCATCTGCTCAACCAAATGCTGACCTATTTTTCCATTCGCTCCAATAACAGCTACTTTCATCATCCACCTCCATGAGTTTTTCTCTGTCTGATTCTACGTAACTTTTACTGAATTTAGATCGCCATTTTACTGACATTTACAAGTAGCATAAGGCTTGTAGGCATTACGACAGAGCACTGTCATATGACAGGCTCAAAACTGACGTCACGCTGTTTTTCTAACACTGGTAGCTTTATTCAGCACACGAAGAGTGTATTCTTTAAAACAAATAAAAAGGTGAATCGCAATGAAACAATCTCTGACTGAAAAGCTGTATTTAGCGTATCGTTTTGAATTTGAGCATAACGGCCATACTATTACGGCAAATGCTTCCAGCCTTACCGGTAAAGAAGAAATTCTGGTCGACGGCGTATCGGTATCAAAAAAACGTAACCTGGGCTTATCCAGTCGCCATCAGTTTCAGGTTGATGGCACTTCGTACGAACTACGCTTCAATGTGACCGGTTTTCTGTTCTGTCGGGTGGAATGTACTTTGATGGCGGACGGCAAGGTCATAAAAACCGAAACTCGTTCCGCTTTTGATAATAAGAAAGTTTTTATCCGTAACCTCATTTTATTTTTTCTGGCCGGTATGGCCTTTGGTTATTTAGCAGCCACCATAGCGTTAAAGGTAATGGGGTAAGCTATGCAAATTGATGCAGCTAAAGCCATAGAGCTAAGGAATAAAAGAGGTTGGACACAGCAGCACCTGGCGGATGCCTGCGCAGTCAGCTTACGGACCATACAACGCGTTGAAAAAGATGGCATAGCGTCACAGGAGACCGTTGCAGCCCTGTGTAGTGTGTACGAAATAGAGCGACAGGTTATCGGAGCAGACTCTGCCACAAAGCCCAAAGTCAGTAACGCAGTAAATCAACAACGGTCACCGAGCTGGTTAGATGCACTGCCCATGTTAATCACACTGCTGTTAGGTATGGCTATTGGTATTGGCTTAACACTCTGGCTAACTAACCGCTAATGAAAAGTGGGCATAAAAAAGGCAACCCGAGGGTTGCCTTTTTAGACTTCGAGGCGCGTAATTACAGCGCTACGATGTTCTCAGCCT
This sequence comes from Idiomarina sp. UBA4206, assembly GCF_002383015.1. Lineage (NCBI taxonomy): Bacteria > Pseudomonadati > Pseudomonadota > Gammaproteobacteria > Alteromonadales > Idiomarinaceae > Idiomarina > Idiomarina sp. UBA4206. The sequence goes on along the minus strand of NZ_DFTS01000074.1, from coordinate 65,202 downwards.
GAGGACCTTTAGGGCCTTGAGTTACTGCGAACTCAACGCGCTGGCCTTCAGTTAAGGTTTTGAAACCGTCGCTAGAAATAGCGCTGAAATGTGCGAAAACGTCTGCGCCGTTTTCACGTTCGATGAAACCGAAGCCTTTTGCTTCGTTAAACCATTTTACTGAACCAGTAATTTTATCAGACATAATATATCTTCCTGTAACTTTTAAGTATGTGGCCGTTAAAGGCCGATGATGCGGGTAAAAATAAGAACTTAGAACTACAGGACGATGGTATTAATAATAATAGGTCAACGAAGTGGAGTTTTTTAACTAACTGTCTTTCTATCTATCCGACGCAGTGGAGTCTACGCCTATTGCACTGTGAGTCAAACGATTTATCACTTTATTTTGATAATAAATTTATGCGTCAGTGTCATCTGCCCAGACAACACAGTTACGACCTGCCCGCTTAGCCTTATACAGCGCCTGATCAGCCCTTCTGTAAATACTGGAAACGTCATCTTCCGCTCGGCTCTCCGAGGCGCCAATACTGACTGTTGGGTTAATAATTTCCCCTGAATCGAGCGTAATGACTGTCTCTTCTACCGCCTGACGCACTCTTTCCAGTACTTGCGTCGCACTCTCATGATCGGCGTAAGCCAATACCACCATAAACTCTTCACCACCCACCCGGACAACGCTGTCGCTGCTACGAACGGCTTCTGACATGGCTCCGGTGCCTGCAATTAGTACTTTATCACCCACATCGTGCCCGTAAGTGTCATTAATTGCTTTAAAGTGGTCAAAGTCAATAACGGCAACAACACATCCGCGCTCATCGTTTTTCCGTATTAAGCTTTGCTCAAGTATTTCCATACCCGCCGAACGATTCTTAAGTCCGGTTAAAGCATCGGTATAGGCAATAACCGCCATATCATCCCGTTGGCGAATTAGGTCGGAACGAACCTGTTGCTCAGCAATAACGGTTTCGACTGCAGTACCCATCATTCTTACCATTTCGACTTCAAGCTCACTGAAAGGCTCCGCCCGTCTGTTTTTGCGGGAAAACCCTAAAATGCCCCAAGTTATATCGTTAATAATAATAGGCGTACCAATGTAGGTCTCCAGGCCGTAAGTCTGGAAACTGGAGTGATCTTTAAAGCGTGGATCTTCTGAAGCGTCATTGGTATGAATTAAATTATTGGCCTTAAGTACTACCGAACAGTAGGTTGTCGCCAGAGGTAATTGCGTACCGGCAGGAAAATCCATTTTTGCGGTTTGCACCCATTCAATGGTGTAAGTCTCGTTTTTAATGGAACTGGCGGTACCAATATCAACACCTAAGTAATCCACACCAACTTTTAGTAACTCATCAATGGAGGCGGGGTCAATCCGGCGTCCACGTTTATGAATCACTTCATGAATGGTGCGCATAACATCAACCGATGCGTAATAGTCCGTTACGTCCTCAATAAGAGCATAAAGACCAATGACCTTACCTTGCTCATCAAATTCAGGCAGGTAGCGAATATCCAAAAAGCACTTACGTCCGTTTCGGAAAGTAATAACGTCTGAAAACTCTAGCTTCTCACCACTAGAAAACACACGGTCATGATTTGGCTTTACCCGCTGGTAAGATTCGTCACTCAACACGTCGGTTACCGGTCTACCCAGCATGTCATCCGGCGTTAAATCAAAAAACGAGGCATAAGCCGTATTCACAAAGCGAAAACGTCTTTCAACATCAACATAAGCTACCATCGTTGGCAGCTGTTCAATAATTCTATGAGTAATACGGTTTGTTGACATAGCGCCTCGTCGCTTTAAAACTCAAGGGTACGAGCCAGCATAACTGCTAACGATACTAACTAACAGTGTAGCAAAGTGTCGTAAACTATTCGGATAAGATTGCCTTAAAGAACTCGCTACCCTTACGGCGGGCAAACTCTATATTTCGTTCCGGAATGGATTCCGGATCATCGTAGCTTTTCAGCGCCTCTTCAATGCTGGCTTCACGCAGCAAGTGTAAGGTCGGGTAAGGAGCCCGGTTGGTGTAATTAGCCGGGTCATCTTGTGGTTCACCGTCAAAACAATAGTCGGGATGAAAATGCGCCAGTTGATAAACGCCCTCGTAACCCTCTTCAACAAGCAATGCATCGGCAATATCAACCAGAGTCAGAAAGTCATAAAAGCCTTCAAACCCGGAAGGAAGAATAAGCAATGTGGTTTCAGTTTCAGGCGTCGCGTCCAGGTGGTTAACTTCATCCAGTAATTGTTGCAGCACGGCTTGAGGTTCGCGCTGAGCAGCTGTCACATATCGAATACTCTTACGCTCAACTTCGCGGCGCGCGAAAGGGCAGATGTTGTACTTTACAATCAGCTGTTGCACCCAATGGCGGGTTTGCTCAATAATCTTAGCTGTATCAGTCGTCATTTTTCGTATCTTTTCCGAAAAGGAAGCCACTTTGCCATGAAATCGCTTGAACTCAAAGTACCGCCCGTGCTGGTTGTTGCCGTTGTTGCCGGGCTAATGTGGTTAACCGCCCATTACACGGAAGCCTTTAACCAGTTTTATGTTGGTCAGCGCGCTGCCGCTATTTTCCTATTGGCATTAGGCGTGTTATTACCCTTGCTGGGTGTTATTGGTTTTCGGCGTGCACAGACAACAGTAGACCCACGCGACCCTGCCAAAAGTACAGAACTGGTCACCACGGGTATTTATCAGCGAACGCGGAACCCAATGTATTTAGGCTTTTTCTTTTTGTTAATGTCGTGGGGCGTTTTTCTGGGTAGTGTGTTTTCGTTATGGGGCTTAGCGTTGTATGTGGCTTACATGAACCGCTTTCAGATTATTCCAGAAGAACGTATTCTGAAAGAAACCTTTGGTGAAACTTATAAAGATTACTGTCAGAAAACTGGCCGTTGGTGGTAGCGCCGCTTAATTTAAAAAAGCTGCCGCCGTTTTAAGCTCCGGCCCAGTAGAATGAGGCCCGACAAGCTAAACCAGAGCGCAGCGGTTGCCGCAACAATGTTCAGAAGGCTGTTGAAGTCGCGTTCACCGCTGTAGTCCATAAAGTGTAAACGGAACATCCAGTCACTTAACCACCAACTGCTGTTACGGTGATCAATCACGTCGCCGGAGGCTGCGTCTATATAAGCACGCGTTGCAATGTCATCGCTGAAGGTCACTCTAAAGCCCTGGCTTCGCCAACCAATAATCTCATCAGTTCCGGTTACGGCATGCACTTGT
>NZ_DFTS01000074.1:57530-61874 GCF_002383015.1 Idiomarina sp. UBA4206 | reverse complement strand
TGGCCCGGTCCATTATAGCTTCGCCGGGCCAGATCAGCGGCCATCGGGGCCGGGGTTTTCCAGTCCTTGCCTGTGAGAGCATTCACATAATGCTTTTTACCATCGGTTGTTGTCACCACGTACTGAGCGGTACCAGCGACAGAGCGTATTTCCAGACTTTGAATATTCTCAAAACGTTCAATTAACGCGCTTTCCGGGTAATAAACCGGACCTACGGCCTCTTCAGTAACGGGTTGGAAATAGTCATGGGCTGCCAGCTTCTCATGACCCAACCAACTAAAGTACAAGCCGCTAACTAACCATATAAATACCTGAATAAAAATAACCAGGCTTAACCAGCGATGCAGTTTGCGCATAAACCTCATACTGACCGCCTTCTTTTTTTACGTGGCCGATAATGAAAGTAAAGCAAGGCAATGCCACTTATCAGAAACAAGCCATTAGCAATGCTAAACGCTTTTAACCACCAGGTTTCAATGTCCACCCTGTCCTGATAGTCCATAATATGGAGCATCCAGAAGAAGTCGAACATCCGCCAGAAGTCATGACGCTTGGTTACAAGCTCACCCGTCGCCGCTGAAAAATATAAAGTAGCACCGACCATATCATTAAAGTCCACTCGCCAAACGGGTAATAAGGCAGGGTTCAGCTCACCCGGGGCTTTGTCTTCAATAAAACTGACCTGGGCTTTTGTGTTTTCGTCACCGGTATAATGCTGTCGCGCTATGTAGCCGATGTCCATTCGATCAAGCTCTATCGGCTCAAGAGACTCAGCCATAAGCAACTGTGTGCCAGCCTTGCTCTCAACGCTGTAAACCGGTTGCAAAGATCCATCTATCCACTGCTGTATTAAGCGGACCGACGTGGCTTCGGGGTTTTGTTCCAACACCCAGCTTATTGGAGAGTTTAAGGTATTTTTAGCAATAGGCTGCTCAAGCTCTTTCACCAGGTGATTACCGTGAATAAAGCTCAGATCAAAATACACCATATAGGCACCGCTAATACTCCACACCACCAGCTGTAAGCCGACAATAAGAGATAACCAGCGATGCCAGACTCGCCATTTTCTTGGATTCATAAGGGTTATCCGTACCCACCTTTTTATTATAAGGCGTTAAAATTATAGGGTCGCCCTGCAAAAGTCAAAGTAGTTCTCTAACTCTCTGCTTTAATTGAGGAATAACTTCGTCTTCAAACCATGGGTTCCGACGTAACCATAAGTTGTTTCGCGGGCTAGGGTGCGGCATCGGCAGTAAAGTTGGCCAATAATCTTGCCAACTTTTTACTCGCTCAGTCAAATTGCGCTTTGGTTCATTTAAATGCCATTGCTGAGCATACTGACCAATAGCCAGCGTCAGTTCCAAATTAGGTAACTGCTCTAACAACTGATTACGCCAGGCTGGAGCACACTCAGGACGCGGTGGCAGGTCACCAGACTTCCCTGTTCCCGGGTAGCAAAGTCCCATAGGAATAATAGCGAGTTTTTCGGCGTCATAGAAAGTCTCTTTATCGATACCCATCCATTGCCGCAACCTGTCGCCGCTTGGGTCATCAAAGGGTTTGCCGGAGGCGTGTACACGTCTGCCAGGGGCCTGACCTGCAACCAGAATACGGGCTTTAGGGTTTAGCTGAACAACCGGTCTGGCACCTAAGGGAAGCTCCGGCTCACATAAAGTACAGGCTCTTACATCACGCAATAATTGTTGCCAGTGCGGCGGCTCTTCCCATTTCATACCCCTGCTCCAACAGTTTTTTGTCCTGAGTAAAACGCCCCACCGGAAAGTCAGCAGGCGGTGCTAACACGGTCATATTACAATCCGTTGGTGGATTATCAATGAAGTTAATTGCGTCATTATACACAGTGGAGCGTCTGGCAACCGCGTCAAATAAAGCAGGATGATGTTTAAAAAAGCGCTTCATAAAGGTCGGCAGTGGTCGTATTTTTTTCCTGAAGCCACGGGGCTGAGACAAAATAACGGTAATGTCCCGGGCCCCCATTTCATAGGCTTTAATCACCGGAATAGAGTCGGCCAGACCACCGTCTGTCATAGCCGCGCCGCCAACGGTGGGGAAGTCGCGGTAAGCCAAAGGGATAGCGCAGGACGCCGGAAAAAGTTCGTGCAAATTATCGGCTGTCACCCGGGTGTAAACTGGTAAGCCTGTATCGACGTTGGTGGTAACGACATACAAAGGGCGATTTTGCTCAAGGTAATACTGAGTACTCAACGGCACTTGCTCAAACGAAGCATGCCATAGCCAGCTGACATCGCAAAAGTGACCACCTTTTAAAAATCGCCGCCAATTAAGAAACTCGGGCTGCAGTGCATGCTGCAAAAGAATTTTTCGGTTACGTCCATGGTCGCCGGCAAGAAAGCCAATCAGGTTGGTTGAACCTGCCGACACACCAATCGCAAAATCAAAGTCTGTATGTCCGGCTTCAAGAAAACCGTCCAGTACACCCGCGGCGAAAATGCCACGCATAGCGCCGCCTTCAACCACCAGTGCTTTGTTACCTTGCTCTTGCGTCATACACTCGCTTATTTCTCAATGCTCTTTATTTCTCAATACTCTTTACTTCTCAATAAAGGCCTGCTCAATTACGTAGTCACCCTGGCGACGTGACGTTGCCTTTGTGAAACCACGCTCATTCAGTATTGCCATTAAGTCTTGCAGCATAGCGTCATTACCACACAACATAAAGCGGTCATGCTCAGGGTTAATGTCGGGCATACCAATGGTTTTAGTCAAGGTACCCGACTCCAGCAAGTCGGTAATGCGTTGTTGATGAGCCTCGTCACGGAATGGCTCCCGGGTAACCGTTGGGTAGTAGATTAGCTTTTCGCGCACCCAGTCACCAAAGTACTCATTGCTTGGTAAGTCCTCGCCAATTTCCTTTTGATAAGCCAGCTCTGAAACCCAGCGAACACCGTGCACTAACACAACTTTATCGTACTGTTCATAAATATCGGGGTCTTTAATAACGCTCATAAAGGGCGCCAGTCCGGTGCCTGTACTCAGCAAATACAAATTTTTGCCGGGTAATAAATGCCCGGGAACCAGAGTGCCTGTTGGACGAGTGGACAGTACTACCTCGTCACCCACCTGAATGTGTTGCAGGCGAGAGGTCAGGGCGCCGTCCGGCACCTTGATACTGAAAAACTCCAGTTCTTCTTCATGGTTTGCGCTGGCAATACTGTAGGCCCTGAGCAAGGGCTTCTCTTCCAGCTGCAGACCCATCATCACAAACTGGCCGTTTTCAAAGGTGAAACTTGGCTGACGGGTGGTTCTGAAGCTGAATAAGGTATCGTTCCAGTGGCGTACCTGAGTCACTTTTTCCGCAATGATACTTCTCATAACTATTCCTCATTGGCGATTTTGTGCGCATCATAACATAACGTGATTAAATCTAAATGAGAATTTTTATCATTAAGTATTGCAAATGAGAATAGTTTTTATATAAGATACATTCACTGATGTTTGTAAAGGATTAAAAGTCATGGCTCGACGCTCGAGTGGACGCAAAGGATGGTCATTAAAAGACTGGCATTGGATAAGTTCTGCCATCTGCCTCATTGGCATGCTGTTGTTTTCAGTTACCGGCATTACGCTTAACCACGCCGGCTGGATAGAGTCTGCGCCCAGCGTCGAAAGCCATGAAAGTTCTCTCCCACAAACGGAATTGGCCCGGTTGGTGAATGCGTCAGGGAATGACGTTCTGCCAACTTTTTTTCACCGCTGGTACGAAGATAAGACGCAAAACAGCATCAGTTCAAATGCCGAAATAGAATGGAATGACTACGAATTGTACGTCGCAATGCCCCGACCTGGCGGGGATAGCTGGTTCAGCGTCGACTTAGCCAGCGGTGCCTTTTATTCAGAAACCACCGATCGCGGCTGGATTGCCTACTTCAATGATCTCCACAAAGCGCGTAACACCGGGCTTTTCTGGAGCCTCTTTATTGATGTATTTGCCATTGCCAGCATTCTGTTCACTGTTACAGGGTTATTACTTTTGAAAAAATACAGCAAAGGGCGAAAGTCCACCTGGCCTTTAGTTCTGGCCGGATTCATCATTCCCTTATTTGCCATTATGGGTTCAGCACATGCCCCTGACAATGAACTCCCCGTGGAAATTCCTCGCTTATCGGTTGCCGAATACCACGCACCTTACCTGGCGGTATGGCTCGCTAATGAGCGTCACCAGCGAGTCGTCGACATTGCTGTCTGGTACGACGTAAACCTGAAAGACAACGAGGGTGAGAAGTGGCTGAAAGACATGCGCCAATGGTGGCGACGCAGTGGTCGCATGGCCGGCATGCCTATTGATGGCGTGTCAGGTGCACT
>NZ_DFTS01000074.1:56586-57450 GCF_002383015.1 Idiomarina sp. UBA4206 | reverse complement strand
GTATTGATGGCGTGTCAGGTGCAACGCGCCGCCCGGGCAATAACCGTGTGGACTTAACACCTTTACTGACTCAATTACCGGAGCTAGAAGCCGGTCAATATTACTTATACGTAGAGGCAGCTCGTGAACTGGGCGGCCGTGAAATGTTGCGGCTGCCATTGTCTTTACCAATTGAAAGCCCAATATCCATCTCAGACACCGGCGAGCATGAGCTTGGTCGCGTGTCATTAAAACTGGAGCCTTAACCATGAAATTATCTTCTGTACTGACCACCAGTCTGGCCGTTCTGACCTTATTCGCCAGCGCCAGTAGTGAAGCCCATCGTGTCTGGATAAAGCCGAGTGCAACCATTGTATCCGGCGACTCGGAATGGATTACTTTTGACGCCGCTATTGCTAACGGCATTTTCTATCCGGACCACTACCCGTTGGGACTGGACCGTGTAAAAGCCATGGCACCCGATGGTGCAGCCGTGACTTTAGAAAATGGCCACAAGGGCAAGCTTCGCTCTGTATTCGATGTTGAGCTGGAAAAAGAAGGCACATATACCGTTTACTCAGCCAGCTCAGGCTTATCGGCACGTTGGGTAGACGCCGAAGGTGAACGCCAATACTGGCCACCTCGTGGCTCGCAAAAAACCAATGAGGATTTCTATAAGGAAGTACCTCAGAACGCCAAAGACCTGGAGGTTAGTGAACGCTCACATCGTGTAGAAACTTTTGTTACCTCCGGTGCACCAACCTATGACACTTTGGGTCCAACTGGTAAAGGTCTGGAACTGGAACCGGTCACTCACCCAAATGACTTATACACCGGCGAAAACATTACCTTTAAGTTCAATATTGATGGCACAGCTGCGGCGGG
>NZ_DFTS01000074.1:50663-56459 GCF_002383015.1 Idiomarina sp. UBA4206 | reverse complement strand
CGGGGAGCGCTACCGTGACCAGTCACAACCCACCAAACTGAAAACCGACAAGAAAGGTGAAGTGACTTTTACTCTGAATGAGCCGGGCATGTACTGGCTAGAGGCCGAGTACACTGACAACAATGGAAAAGCCCCGGCGAGTAAACGCCAGGGCTCCTATGTTGCGGTACTAGAAGTATTACCGATGTAATTAATCGGCTGTTACAACGGGTGGTTCCTCTAAACGAACCACGCCCAGTGTATTGGCGTCGGTACCGAACCAAATGGAGTCGGTGCTTTCATCATAGAACATATGACGAACGGTACCGCCGCCACTTTCCAGCTCCATCGGCTCTGAAAACTCATGGGTTTCTGTATCAAAGCCCACCAGCCGGTTAGGCTGAACACCGGTTTCTACAAACCAGACGTCGTTACGTTTATCCACAGCCATACCGTAAGGGCGCGAATTTTCTTCAGCGGGTGCCCGCCAGTCTTTATTCTCGCCACTGACCGGGTCGTAACTGCCAACATACCCTTTGTTGTAGTCGACATACCAAATAGTGCCATCGTCAGTCATACCCAGCCGGCGCGGTCGGTTATCTTTTCTATCCAGCTCTATTTCCTGAAGCTTGCCGTTTTCTATGGTCGCCAGTTTATTGGTGCCAAAAAGCGTTGCCCAGGGTTTGTCATTTTCGACGATTAAACCATAGGGCCTGGCCGAGTCCGTGGGAACGTCCCACAGCATCATCTCACCATCGCCGGTTTCCAGAAAACCAATTTGATTACCACCTTGCACCGTAAACCAAATGTCATCGTTGGAGGTAAAGTCCATGGTATGACTGTCACGAGTGCCATCACCCGGCAGCTCAAACTTCTCGATGTCACCTGTTGCAGGGTCAATTAACCCAATATGATTCATAAGATTACCGGCGTACCAGGCACCGCGGTCATCCACTATAACGGTGTGCGGGCCAGCGCCATCGGGTAAATCGTAGCGTTTAAATTCTTCAGTTTTTGGGTTAAAGGTGGCGGCGTAATGACTTCCCTGACCCACAAACCAAACCGTTCCGTCGTGTACCCAAGGGTCACGCGGACGGGAGTCCTCCCATGGAACCTGCCACTCCTGAATTTCTGCGTTCGCCAGCCTGCTGTCTTTGTGATCATCACTTTTTGCCGGCGCACTGCTTACTCCCGCCAGACCAATGATTACTGCACTTGTTAAACTTAGGTACTTCATCGTTATGGCCTCCCGAAATAGATTCGTATGTAAGTATAGACGCTATTGCGTCAAACCCAACACTGTGCAATCTTCAACCTTTAACTCTAAAACGGCGCATCTTACATGCTGGATCAATGGCTTATCGGAATCATATTAGTTGCTATGCTGGTGCTCTTCGTCATCGATAAATGGCGTTATGACCTGGTAGCTATGATGGCGCTATTGTCCGCAGCTATTCTTGGTTTGGTGCCAACAGCAGAAGTATTCAGTGGTTTTGGCAACCCCGCGGTCATTACCGTGGCCGCCGTACTCATTATAAGCCAGGCACTGTGGCGTTCAGGTGTGGTTGATGCACTGGCTTCCGCCATGAAAAACATTGGCGATAAGCGTTGGGTGCAGATGATAGCCCTAACCTCCGTCACAACTTTCTGCTCTGCGTTTATCAGTAACACCGGTACCATGGCCATAATGATCCCGGTCGCACTTCAGTTAGCCCGCAGCAGCGGCAATAACCCGTCCAAACTGCTTATGCCGATGGCTTTTGGCTCCTTACTGGGTGGCACCATTACAATGGTGGGTACGCCGCCAAATATTATCATTGCCGACATACGCAGAGATGCAATGGGTGAAACCTTTGGTATCTTCGAATTTACGCCCGTTGGCCTCAGTATTGCTATAGCCGGTTTGCTTTTCATGTGGTTGCTCAGTCATTGGCTGGTACCGGAAAAGGCCGGTAAATCAAAGTCAGAATCGCTTTACGATGTAAGCAGCTATTTGACAGAACTGTACGTGCCCGAAGGGTCCAGCTTTGTGGGCGAAACTCTGTACGAACTTGAAAACCGTACAGAAGACGACTTTGTTATTGTTGCGCTGCAGCGCGGTGACAAGCGTTGGTCAGCACCGGCTCGTTATTTGCGGCTAAAGTCTGAAGACGTATTAATAGTTGAAGCCAACGCGGAAACTATTCAGCAAGTTATAGACGGCACCGGACTTGAGCTTAATGCCGAAGAAGAAATCGATGACCGTTTCTTAAAATCCGATGACATTACCGTAATAGAAGGAATTGTCGGACACGACTCGCGGCTTATTGGACGCTCTGCCGCCGATATTAAACTGCGCAGCCGCTACGGCATCAACGTGCTTGGCGTCGCCCGAGAAGGTCAGAAGCTGGGCACCGCACTGGCCAATATTCGCTTTAAGCCGGGCGACGTTTTATTACTGCAGGGAGACGCAGAGATCCTCGATGACGTATTTCAGCGCTTTGGCTGCTTCCCGCTGGCACAGCGCAGCCTGCGCATTGGTTCGTCAAAACGTTTAATGTTGCCTTTGGGTATTTTTGCCGCAACCATTTTATCGGCTGCGTTTGGTTTAATCTCGGTTCCTTACGCCTTTTCACTGGCCGCAGGCCTTATGGTTATAACCAATATTCTACCCCTGCGAGAGCTCTATCATTCTATAGACTGGCCTATCATCGTATTGTTAGGCGCAACCATACCACTGGGGTCTGCGCTGGAACGCAGTGGCGCCGCAGACACCATTGCCAATGCCGTACTTTATATCAGCCAGGGGTCACCGGAATTTGTGGCCGTCGGCTTACTACTTATAGTCACCATGTTGCTGTCCAACATTGTCAATAATGCAGCAGCAGCGGTACTTATGGCTCCCATAGGTATCAGCATGGCCAGTAGTTTTGGCGCCAGCATGGATCCGTTTTTAATGGCCGTCGCTATTGGAGCCGCAGTTCCGTTCTTAACGCCAATAGGACACCAGTCGAACATTCTGGTTATGGGTCCGGGCGGCTATAACTTCAGCGATTACTGGCGGCTGGGCTTGCCGCTGTCGCTGGTTGTTGCCGCCGTCGCTCTGGTCATGATATTGCTGGTATGGCCGCTGTATTAAGCGCGGTCTTTATAAGGCAGGTAAGTTCGCATTGTTTTTAGATGTTCGCGTAACGCGGTGCTTTCATCCCGACAATACTGTTCAATGGCGTCGTTAAGAGGAGACGGCATAAACCGGTAAAAACCTTCACGAAGCACAGGCTCAAAGCCTCGATGCAGCTTATGTTCGCCCTGCGCACCAGCGTCAAAGTAGCTAAGGTTATGGTTTATGCAGTATTCAATACCCTGATAATAACAAGCTTCAAAATGCAGAAACTCAAGCTCTTCCTGACAACCCCAGTAACGCCCGTAAAGCGTGTCTTCACTTTTAAAGCATAATGACGCCGCAAGCATTTCGTCATTTCGGTAAGCCGCAAAAACCACAATATGGTCAGCTAAATGTTGACCCCAAAGTTTGAAGGTAGTCGGGGTTAAATAACCGCCATGACCTGAGCGTTTTAAATAGGTGCGCTGGTAAAACACAATGAATTGATGCCAAAAATCTGCGGTTAATTCGGTACCCTGTAAGGTTCGCATTTCGACATTTTGCTCTGACACCTTTTGCCGCTCTTTGCGTATAGACTTGCGCTTGCGTGACACCAAAGCCCCGAGAAAGTCGTCAAAGGAACTATAACCTCGGTTCTGCCAGAGGAACTGGATATCAAAGCGTTGCCACCAACCTTGTTCTGCCAGAGCCTCGCTTACATTCGGCTCAACGTACAAACACTGCAAATTGCTGACATCGTGCTCCTGCATCAACGCCGATTCAATAACCGGCAGAACATCAGCAGCATTAACGCTCTCGGCAGTAGCCAGACGAGGCCCCTGACACGGGGTAAAAGGTATAGCATTGATAAGTTTGGGGTAGTACTGAAAACCATAACGCTCGTAGGCTTCAGCAAAAGCCCAGTCGAACAAATACTCACCATAGGAATGGATCTTTTTAAACCACGGCATAATGGCAATCAGTGTGTCGCTGTTATCATGCACCGCTACATATTGAGGCAACCAGCCTCGCTGAGGCCCAAGACTACCGCCCTGCTCAAGCGCCAACAGAAAATCATAGCAAGTAAAAGGGTAATCACTCTTAAATAACCGGCTCCAGTCAGCCTTAGGTATAGTGGTTATTGTTGAGTGTATAACTGTTTGCATGCGTTAGGTGCTTAAAAGCCCCAACACACTAATGTCTTCATCCAATTGTGGCCAGTGAATTCCCTGGCCATTTCCCAGCAGATGCCAATCTTTACGCTCCTCTTCCGTGGCCGCTTCCAAACGAGGAAACCAGACAATGGGTGCAGAAATTTTACGTCCATCAGCTAGCTCGACCTCAAGCGTTGCTTCGGTAACGGATACATTCACTGCTACAGGATGGCGATCAATCTCTAAAGTATTCATCCCAGGCCTCCAGAAGCTCTTCTTTATGTTGAACGACAATTTTGCTTATACGCCTAAGCTCAAACGATGAAAAGCCTATCGAACTGCTCATCAAAACAGGCTTAAGCCAAAATTTTGCCAGCTTGTTGTCTCGCTGCACATGAATGTGAGGAGGCTCACCGTTTTCATTACTATAAAAGAAAAAGCGATAAGCACCAATTCTTAGTATTGTCGGCATGCTTTAGTTTCCAGGCTTTATAAAGAAACCAAGCTTAGAAAAAACCAAACAATAGAACGTTATGAAATAACCTAAAAGTACGTAATCATTTGCCAGCTCATTTCATCCGGCACTAATTTTCGTAGCTAAAAACCCGCACCCATACATCGGCTGTCAGCTCTAATGAGCTGAGAGCTTCGATGCGCTCACGGCCTTCAGCGCTGCTTCGGTATAGGTGGGGAGTCATAGTAAGTAAATCTTTTATCGCCTGATTTGATGCCAAGGATACCGGAAAAGTTACTTGTTGCTCAGAGGTCAACTCAAAAGCGGAATCGGTTATCGGCAGCGCCTCATTTTTACTTTTCTGTTCAGAATAAATAATGGCTTTCAGCTCTTTTAAATGGCTACCGGCAGGGTCCACCATAATCAACCGGCCTCCGGGCTTTAAAACCCGCTTAAATTCAGCTTCTACCGGAAATCCGAATACGCATAAAATAGTATCGACACTACTGTCGGCTAATGGGATAAAAACGTTCGATGCCACCATCCAGCTCAGACGCTTGTCTTTCTTTGCCGCCGCTTGTACCGCCCATTTGGAGATATCCAAAGCCGCTACACGTAAATCAATGCCTTTTTGCTCAGCTTGTTCAACCAAATAGCGCAAGTAATAGCCTTCGCCACAGCCCGCATCGAGCACCGCCTGATCACCTTCCGCCAACACTGTGTTCGCCAAAGCCCGGACCAGAGGCTCGTAGTATCCCTGCTCAAGGTACTCCCGACGCGCCTGCACCATGGCCTTGCTGTCGCCAGGATCCTTAGAGCGCTTATTCTGAACCGGCAATAAATTCACGTACCCCTGTTTCGCCACATCGTAGCTGTGGCCATCCTCACAGCGCCAGCTTCGCTCATTTAAGCGCAGCGGCTTGCCATCAAGTGGGCAGATCAAATCAGTTAACGACTGAGTCACATTGGGTTCCGGTTCGCATGTTCTGTCATCATTCTACGCGGTTTGTTCTTAAAATTCAGACACAAAAAAAGCAGCCCGTGGGCTGCTCTTCATAATTTTTAGCTTACCTAGAAGCTAGTCCATGCAAATTAAATTGCCTGGATGTTCTCAGCCTGAGGACCTT
>NZ_DFTS01000074.1:43666-50472 GCF_002383015.1 Idiomarina sp. UBA4206 | reverse complement strand
CTGCTCGATAAAACCAAAACCTTTTGCTTCGTTAAACCACTTAACAACACCGTTTACTGTATTAGACATAATAAATATCCTGAAATTTTATAAAATAAGTAATCGCTCCGGGCGTTCCCAGTTGCGATGATCATGCGGGGTAAAAAATGAAACTTAAAACTGCAGGACGAAGGTATTACTAAGAGTAAAGCGACGTAGAGGAGTGTTTAACTAACTGTTTCTTATCCAACGCCGGCTACTTTACGCACATTCTATATAATGTCAAACAATAGTTTTCATTTATTTTATAAATCACCTTTATAATTCTTTATGACTTTCTAAACACCTGCGCCAGCATGCAACGAACAGAGCCGCCGCCAAGCTCTATGGTCGGAACCGCTATCGGTAGTAACTCAACCCACTGCTCCAGTTGCCGTATTTGTTCTGTGGTCAATGAGCGATAAGCGGTTTCAGACATAGCCAGAAGTTTGTGGCCATTAACCTCCAGTTCCAGCATGTTGCCTGCAAAGTTACTTATCTGCTGCTCTGTTAATGGCACTAAGGCTTTGCCCGAATTCTTCACTGAACCAACAAAAGTCTGTTGCTCTTCCTTATTGCGGATCATATCCACAGACGCTATAACAAAGTCACTGCCAACCGCCATCAGCACATTGGTGTGGTACACCGGTTTACCGTCACTGCTGGTGGCATCAAAGGCAATTGGCTGATAACCCAACTGTTCACACAATAGCTCCAAGGCTTTCTCGTTCATGCGTTTTGAGCGGGCACCATAGGCCAATTGATTATCATGATCGAAAACCACCGATCCTGTACCCTCCAGAAAAACCTCTTCTTGCTCTAGCACGCTAAGATCGAGCGTTTTTTCGTATCCATAAGTTTCCTGCAGAAACTCAATAATATCGGCTCGACGTTCCTTACGGCGGTTATTGCAATACATGGGGTATAGCACCAGATCTCCGGTACGGTGCGTGCTAAACCAGTTGTTAGGAAAGACCGAATCGGGTGTTTCTGTGCCGGTATCTTCAAACAGTTGTACTTTAACGCCTTTACTCTGTAACAGCTCGACCGCCTTTGTAACTTCGTGGTAAGCGGCCTTGGCGACATTGAGTCCCTGCTGCGCTATCGACTGAAAAGCATTATCCGCCATAGTTTCAGGATTTGAAGCAAAGTGATGCGGGCGCACCATAACAACGGTATCGGACGACTGATTCATTGCGTTTATAGACATTGCAGAATTTGCGCGCAGTTATAGCAACTTGGCTGACGCTTAGCAACGGGCAAAAGAAAAGGGCAGTGTTGTTGCACTGCCCTTTCTATGATTACCCAGTTCACTTACCAGGCGTATTTAAGACTCAACTCAAAGTTACGCTCTGCGCCGAAGAACCCTTGATTATAAAAATCGATACTCGAGTAATATTTCTCATCGAACAGGTTGTTGACGTTCAGGCTTAGATCCAAGTTTTTACCTAACTGATAGTTAGCCATAGCGTTTACTACAGTATAGCCTTCTTGATAAAACGTCGGCATCCCTATAACTGTTGGGTTCGAGACTTCACTCTGCCAGTTCGCGTTTACACCGAGCTTCAGTGCATCGGTAGCAGTGTAAAGCACGCTCGCCTTGACCATATCCTCCGGTAAATACGGTGCATAATCCGAACCGTCGCGATCCGTCGACTCATTATGCGTATAACTGAAGAAAATGTTCAGCGCATCTGTTGGTTTACCGTTTAGCTCCAGCTCATAACCTTCACTTTCTGCTCCATCCACACCTATGGAAGGAAAAATGGTCGTGCCCGGCAATGGATCCGTATTATCAGGATCATTGATTGCTAAGTTATCTTCCTTAATTTTATAAATAGCAAAGCTGGCAGACAGCGCTTCGTTAAAGAAGTCGCCTTTAATACCAATTTCTGAATTAGACCCTTCAACTGGACCAATCAGCTCGCCGTCAGCGTTAAATGCATTTTGGGGCTGGAAAATTTCGGTGTAGCTGGCGTAGGTGGAAATAATGTCAGTAACATCGTAAACAAGGCCGAGATAAGGCGTATTGACGCTTGAGTTCTCGTAGTCACTTGTTGCCCAGGGCGACTCAGACAATGAATCGTAGTTGGTTAAACGATTACCAATTATCGCGGTAAATTCGTCCGTTAAACTAAACTGTGCGGCAGCGTAAACGCCTTCCTGAGTATGAGACTCCAACATACTGTATGCCGGCGTATCGCTAAAGTTGGGACGCGGAACCCCATTCCCCCAGTCGAACAGGCTAGGAATAATAACCGTATCGGTAATACCATAAGACGTAGCGTTAACATCCTGCTCAGCATAGAGAGCACCTGCCGTTAACTGGTGCTCGCGACCCAATAACTCAAAAGGGCCCGAAGCTAAAATACGGAATGACGTTTGCTCCCGGTCGGACACATAGTGATTAGGAGACGCACTCAGACCTTCTCCCGTTTCTTTATTCGGGAAGCCAGAAAAGTACAAAAGATACCCGTCCATCTCACCTTCACGGCGCTCAACATCCATTTGAAGGTCCCAGCCGTTATCAAACGCATGCTCTAGTTGCGCAAACACATTAGTGCTTTCTCTGTCCCATCTGTTCCATGGCGAAGCGGTTGTCGTACTCACAGGTAGATCATCCGCCTGAGTGCCGTCGTCATAAAACAGCGGTAATGCGCCCCACATGCTGCCTTTGGGGTTCCGCTCACTGTAGTCTGCACCTACCGTCAAGCGCGTTTGGGTCGTTAAATCGGCCGTTACTACCGCGTAAATTTGTGCGTTTTCTTTTTCCGATAAGTCGACGTAGCTTTCGCCTTCTTCATAGGCCATGGCCACTCGCGCTTTCACATTACCGTCTTCGGTCAATGTCTGAGAATGGTCAGCCTCGAAGCGATAATTACTCCAGGAGCCAATACCAACACTCGCATAGCCGCCATCTTCTGTTTTTGGGCGCTTACGAATCAGGTTAATTGCTGCAGAAGGTTCCCCAGCACCCGTTAACAAACCGGTTGCGCCGCGCACAATTTCCACTCGCTCAAATACTACCGAGTCGGCTAAGGCTTCACTAAAGAAACTGTTATAGGCAATGGGTACACCGTCAAACTGGAAGTTAGTTACGTCACGCCCGCGAGAGCGGAAGAAAAAGCGGTCCGTTTCGGCCTGCTGCGCCTGAATACCCGGGGCAAATTGCATAACATCTGCAACAGTATCTAATGCGAAACCGTCAATAAAATCGCGATCGATAACTGAAATAGACTGAGGTGTCTGGCGTAGAGTTAACGGCAGTCCTGTTGCCGTTGTCGCACGGTCAAGCGGGCTTCCGGTCACTTTAATGTGTTCAAAAATCTTTTCTTTAGTCTCGGTATTTTGTTCAGCTTGGTCTGAATCTTCTGACTGCACCGCAAACGCAGTAGAAGTTAACAGCACCGATGTTACTGCTGTCGCTAAAAAGCTTTTGGCGAATGCCTTCATGAATTGTCTCCCGACTACAGACTGTAAATGCGAATTGTTATCAGCCAACATTGTATTTGATAATTGTTCGTATTTACAATATCATTTCGGAAAATTTTTCAAGGGGCTCAAAATGACGCAACGACAATGG
The DNA here is from genome assembly GCF_002383015.1 of Idiomarina sp. UBA4206. Lineage (NCBI taxonomy): Bacteria > Pseudomonadati > Pseudomonadota > Gammaproteobacteria > Alteromonadales > Idiomarinaceae > Idiomarina > Idiomarina sp. UBA4206. The sequence goes on along the minus strand of NZ_DFTS01000074.1, from coordinate 46,871 downwards.
TTTAAATTACACGGATGGTGCTCATTACCTATATGGGTATTGTTCTGCTTTATCTGTATTACTGGCACCATTGCGGTCTTCAGTCACGAGCTCACCTGGCTATTTAACGAGAATGCACGCGCCGTCAACCCAGACAGCTTGCCTGCTCAACCTGTTTCAGAACTTGTTGCTGCGGTTAAAAGCCAGTTCCCGACCGCCAACGTCACTACAGTAATGACTTTTGAGCCTTACCTTATTAACGCGGTTATCTTCTCGGCCGAGAATATTCCGAATGGCATTGCTTACGTAAACCAGTACACCGGCGAAATTCAGGAAGTGAACCAGGGAATTACCTTTATTAACTTTATGCGCTCGTTGCATAGCTGGCTGCTATTCCCCTGGCAAGAAGGCTATAGCGTTGGCTACTATTTAGTTTCAGCCATGTCATTTGTCATGATAGGTGCGTTAGTTACCGGGCTGGTTATTTACAAAAAATTCTGGCGTGCCTATACACAACCTAAAGTTCGCGTTAAGCAGGGCAAGAAAACACTATTAACTGACTTACATAAGCACGGCGGTGCCTGGTCTATCTGGTTCCTTATTGTTATGAGCCTGACCGGCCTCTGGTATTTCACCCAGCAAGTGCTTTGGCATGCCGATATCGATATTGAAGGGCATGCACCGTTAGTGGAAGTCTCTGACATTCCCATGGGTGAAAAAGCACAGCCACCGGTTTCCTTTGAACAAGCCCTGACAATTGCTGAGCAGCGTTTCCCGGATATAAGACCCAGCTTTATTATGATGCCGGAGCACAACCGCGACATGTTCAAAATTATGGGTGGCGGCGACTTTATCTTTTACGATCAGTACTCCTATCGGCTGGATATTAACCCGTGGAACGGCGAAATAGCCCGTGCCGTTTCACCGCAAAACATGAATACGCTGCAAACCATCCAGCATATTATTGATCCCCTGCACTACGGCACTATTGGCGGCATCTGGACCAAAGCCATCTGGTTTATTTTTGGCCTTATATTGTCAGCCATGTCCATTACCGGATTTTTAATCTGGGGCTCGCGTACTGTTAAAGCATCGAAAGAGAAACGAGCTGCCGCTCAAGAACAGATGCAAAGCGAGGGGGCTCAGTAATGGCACGTCGCAAAAATACGTTTTGGAACCGAAACAAATTCAAACTCAGTGGCTTAATTCTCATTCTGCCTATTTATTTTTTATACGAGCAGCTGCAGCCACCTGTGTTTCCGGATGCCTGGGAAGAAAAATCAGTCGGACCTTTTGAAGTTGCCATACAGCCGTTAAATAACGATGCGCCGTATGCACACCACGACGACTGGGTAAAAGACTTTGCGGCCTATGTAAATGATGGTGAAGTCAGCAATATACGCCAGGGCTACGTCAGTATCGGCGAAGAACCGGCTGCCCTGGAAGCCTTGCAAAAAGTTGACGTCGGCATTCTGCATGGCAGTGAGTTACTGCAACATGTGCATGCTATTGCGCCACAACAATATCAACCTGAACACCGCGTTTGGGTAACATTGCAGACCTGGGACGGCAATGTGCATAAGGCCTCATGGCAACTTCCCGAAGATTGGTTAAAATAAAACTTTAAACACGAATCATTTTCATTTACGATCCACCTCAATTTAGACAGCAGTTAATTTTTGAGGGGAACAATGAACATTCACAAGACCTTACTGGCGGCCAGCATCCTGGCCGCCTTAACCGCCACCAACGTTCACGCACAAGAAGAAAGCCCTGAAAAGACTCAGGAAGAGATGATGGAGACCATCAAAGTCAGTTCGCGCGGACTTATCTCTTACGTTAGCGCTACCGGCGCCAAATCTGACACTCCTATTATTGAAACACCTTTGTCGGTTTCAGTCCTGACCGAAACCCGTATTGAAGACTTAGGCGCAGTAACAGTGCAGGACGCTATTGGTTACGTAGCGGGTTTATACAACGGACCTTACGGCGTTGATACCCGCGGCGACTGGGCACAAATTCGTGGCGTCTCTCCAGTACAGTATTTAGATGGCCTTAAGTCGTTGTTCGGCTACTACAACAACGTGCGTATTAACCCCTACTCGTTAGGCCAAATTGAAATATTGAAAGGACCAAGCTCGGTCTTATATGGACAAGGCTCTACCGGTGGTATTATTAATTTAGTCAGCAAGCGGCCTCAGGCAGAGACCGAAGGTCAGTTCTGGGCACAATTGGGCAACTATTCGCGCAAGCAAGTAGCTGGCGACATTACCGGCGCCTTAAACGATGATGCGTCGTTAACAGGGCGCTTCATTGGCTTATACCGCAACAGCGACACCCAAACCGACTTTGTGCCCGACAACAGTCTGGTACTCAACCCTTCCTTAAGCTGGCACGCTTCTGAAGACACTAAAATTACTTTGATCGGCAATATTCAGCGTAACGAATCAGGCTCCAGTACACAGTTTTTTCCGTGGCAGGGCACCCTGTTCCCGAACGAGTTTGGTCAAATTGACAGTTCCACCTTTGTGTCAGAGCCCGGCTTCGATAAATACGATACTGAGCAGGACGCGTTAACCGCTATTGTTGAGCACGATATAAACCTGAACTGGAGTCTGCGCTTAGCCAGTCGCTACAACGACAGTCATGCCGACTACAACACAATGTATGGCTGGCCACCAGTTTTCGCCGACGACAACCGCACGGTTAACCGCGTTTCTTACTTGTCTCGTGCTGATGCAAGAACCTGGACCAGCGACCTGCAGTTGCACGGCTCTGTTATTACTGGTGCTGTTGAGCACGACTTAGTCTTCGGCCTGGACTTTCAAGACTCTTACACCGATAACGACTACGCTTACGGTGCCATGAACCCGTTAGATTTGTATGCGCCAGTGTACGGCCAGGCAACAGGCTTGCCGACCGAATCCGATGTTGTTGACTATGCCTCTTTAACCAGCCAGCAAACGGGTGTGTATGTGCAGGACAACATGCGTATAGACGACAAATGGTTAATTTCAGCCGCTTTACGTCGCGACCGCGCAACAAATAATCCTGAGGGCGGAAGCGCTACCGATCAGTATGCGACAACCGGTCGCCTGGGCTTCATGTACCTTATGGACGGAGGCTTGTCTCCATACCTTAGTTACAGCGAGTCTTTCTCTCCACTTATTGGCCGGGATGCGTACGAAAATCCCTATGTACCATTAGAAGGTAAACAGTGGGAAGC
>NZ_DFTS01000074.1:39068-43625 GCF_002383015.1 Idiomarina sp. UBA4206 | reverse complement strand
AGTGGGAAGCCGGTATTAAGTACCAGCCTCAGGGTACAGAGCACCTGTTAACCATTGCCGCTTATCAAATTACAGAAGAGAACCGGGCAACTCCGGTAAACGATGCTGATGCACCAAATCCGGATGGCCAGGTACAAATAGGCGAAGTAGAGATTGAAGGTGTCGAATTTGAAGCACAGCTCGCCTGGGACTCTCTGGACGTTTACGCCAGCTATGCCTACACCGACGCGGCTGTTAGCAAGAGCAACATCCCATCTGAAGTCGGCAAGCCACTGTCAGCCACTCCTGATCATCAAGCTTCTGTTTGGGGAACTTACCGTCCGGACAACTGGAATGGCTTTAAAGTTGGTGCCGGCGTTCGCTATGTAGGGAACACCTCTGACGGTAACGTGGTATATAACGGCAACCCACTGTACTTAGAAACGCCAAGTTACACGGTGTTCGACGCCATGATTGGTTACGACTGGGGCAGTTACAGCTTGAGCCTGGATGTTGACAACCTGACAGACAGAACAGTGATTACCTCGTGTGGCGCGCGCGGTGACTGTTTCTACGGCCAGCAACGCACGGTTATGGCGAACTTCCGTTATAACTTTTAAGACTTAGTAAGTTTCACGTGCAGCCCCGGACGCCTTTCTTCCCAGCGTTCGGGGCTTTTTTATGGGGGAGTTTATTCAGGAGTGTAGTACTCAACACCAATTTGAATACGGTCGCGGCCATTTTGCAGGCGCCAGCGGTTGGTGTCGCGCAATGAGTAAACGCAGCCACAATATTCCTGCTGGTAAAAACGCTCACGCTTGGCAATTTCTACCATGCGGGCAGAGCCACCTTTTTTACGCCAGTTAAAGGTCCAGTAGTGCAGGCCGGGATAACGCGCAACCGCACGCTGACCGCAATCATTAATCTGTTCCATATTCTTCCAGCGTGAAATACCTAAGCAGCTGGTAATGGTGTCAAAGCCGTTTTCATGCGCATACAACGCCGTACGCTCAAAACGCATATCAAAACACACTCTGCAACGCTCACCACGCTCAGGTTCCCATTCCAGGCCTTTCACCCGCTCAAACCAGTTTTTGGTGTCGTAGTCACAGTCAATAAAGTCCACACCAAGCTTTTCTGCAAAGCGAATATTTTCCTCTTTACGCAGCAAATACTCCTTTTCAGGGTGAATATTTGGGTTATAGAAGAAAATCGTAAACTTAATGCCCGCTTCAGCCATCCGCTCCATTACTTCACCTGAACAAGGTGCGCAGCAAGAGTGCAGCAGCACATGGTCAGAGCCCGTAGGCGTCTCTAAAACAATGGATTCTTTCTTGTTTCTAGCCATAACTCTCTCTTCGCGGCTGAAATTTGTGCGAATTATAACTCAAACAGGCGGGGGCAAAAACCACTAACCTTGATGAAAAATTGTCCCCTGTTTTTTCGATGTTGACTATCGACAAAACCTATTGGAAAAAAGCTATCTTTACTCTCAATTCTAGATTACTTTGCACCGCTTTTTTTGACCTTTAAGTGGAAAGTAAAACAATGAAATTATCTAACATGTCCCTGGCTAGAATTAACCAGATAAACCTTCTTTTTCTGGTAAGCCTAGCTGTTATCCTGGGGCTTGCTCTATTCTCCGACATAACCGACGGTGTGCTTGCCGTGCCCGGTCTGGTTATTACACTATTAGCTGTTGTGTTCTTTATAATTTCACGACGGTTTCTCACGCTCGCGGTAAAAGAACTTAAGAGTATGGCTGAACAAGTCAGTAACGGTAACCTCGACCCTAGAGTAAATTTAAGCAGCGACAGTGAGTTTGGGCAAATTGCTCGTTCATTAAATCGTGCATTGAAGCGCTTCAGTCGTATTTTGACCCATGTGGATGGGGCCACAGAGAAACTAAGCAACTTGGCGGAACGCACGGCTTCTGTTTCTGATCGGTCTCATGTGACCAGCGAAAAACTGAGTGAGCAGTCGACTAGCTTGGCCTCCACTATTGAAGAAATTTCTGCCAGCATGAACGAAATGACGGCAACAATTGAGCGCATTAATAGCAATACCGACTCGGTTTCAGAGGTCAGCATTACTTCTGAGCAACAGATTAGCAAACTCGCCGAACGATTGAATAAACTCGTTAGCTCCGTCGAGTTGTTCGACAGTAGCTTTGATAAAGTTGAAAAAAGTGCTGAAAAAATCACTTCCTTCGTCGAGTTGATTGAAAGCGTAACTGAACAGACCAACCTGTTGGCTCTTAACGCTGCCATTGAAGCAGCCCGGGCAGGGCAGCACGGAAGAGGTTTCGCAGTAGTTGCTGACGAAGTCCGTTCTTTAGCTCAAAAGACCAAAGCGACGACAAGTGACATTGTTAACATGACTAATGAGCTTCGCGCTGTTATTTCATCATCTGGTGAAATTAGCGATCAGGCTTTAGAGGCTTCTAAAGAAGCTCAGATCATATCCACGGAAACCATTGAATCATTTAATCTGGTATTAGCTTCAATACGCGAAATTAATGCCGAAGTGGACATGGTAACCGAGGCCAGTAAGCAGCAGAATGATGCCGTAGAGAACGTCAGTAAAAGTATTCAGGTGCTGAGCGAACTTTGTGATGGCGCATATGAACAGGCAGAAACGTTGTCGAGTAATACTGACGAACTGAATAACCTCAGTAACGAAATCGTTAAGCAAATGGATAAACTGGACGACTAATATCGTTTAACTAAACTGTGTATATTCAATTTGGATATACACAGACCGCCTGAGTATCAATCAAGGTAGCCTTTACCAACTTATAAAAATTGCAACACATGAAAATACCTCAATGGCCATATCAGGCCTAGGTTATAGCGCTACATATGTTGAAATTCTGTAAAGCCTTTAAACAATCTTTACATTCTCACCCTTTAAATCGTTTATTTTTTGTTATTAAATGCAACAAATGATGTCAAACGACGTCATTTTCGTGCAGCCAAACGACGTATCCTCTGCTGCCTTCTTTGAAGGACTCATTGCAGTCCACATAAAAACAAAAAGAGAATATTACGTTATGAAAAAACTAAGTGTTCTTACACTGTCTGCTTTGGCAGTGTCGGTTTCATCTGCTTTTGCAAAACCACCTGAGCATTCTCAAGCTCAGCCACTACTTGATAACCAGAAGCAAATCGAAAGCGCCGCTCCGCAACGTTACATTATTAAATTTAAGAATAATGGTAACGCCGTACAGAAAATGGGGAACCGTGGCCGTTCTGAACTCGCGATATCTCGCGCAAACAACATGGTCAAAAAGGCCGGCGGTAAAGTAAAACTCAGCATGCGCCATAACCTGGCAGTTGCTGCTGAACTTACCGAAAAACAGAAAAAGCGCCTTGAGAAAAACCCTAACATTGAATACGTTGAAGTTGACCAAAAACGTCGCTTCATGGCTCAAGACGTACCTTACGGCATCGGCCAGGTTCAGGCTGACTTAGTTGATGACAGCGTTGCAGCTGCATCTGCCGGTGGTAAGAAAATTTGTGTTATCGATTCAGGTTTAGAGCTGCCGCACGAAGACATGGGTACACGAGGCGGCACCATCAACGGTACTAACGATAGCGGCACAGGTAACTGGCATGATAATGGTGGCCCTCACGGCACACACGTTGCTGGTACTATTGCCGCTTTAGATAACGGCCTGGGCGTTCGTGGCGTTATTGGCAGCAACCCTAACCTGCACATTGTAAAAGTATTTAACTCAAGCGGCTGGGGTTATTCATCTTCACTGGTTTCAGCGATTGAAACTTGTGCTAATAACGGCGCAGACGTCGTTAACATGAGCTTGGGTGGTGGCGGATCAAGCCAGACCGAAGCAAGCGCTATGCAAGACCTTCATAACCAGGGCGTTCTGCTTATAGCCGCTGCTGGTAACGACGGTTCAGCTTATAGCGAAACAGACCCAATGTCTTACCCTGCATCATACAACGCCGTTGTTTCAGTTGCGGCCGTAGACAGCAGTAAAAACCTGGCGTCTTTCTCGCAGAAAAACAGCCAAGTTGAAATTGCAGGCCCGGGTGTTGATGTTCTTTCAACTTACCCAGAAGGCACTGGCCAGCAAGGTAACTACGGTACTATGAGCGGTACGTCTATGGCGTCACCTCACGTAGCTGGTGTTGCAGCGCTAGTTTGGTCACATCATCCAACCTGTACCGCACAAGAAATTCGTGGCGTTCTTAACACCACAGCGCAGGACCTAGGTGCAGCAGGACGTGACGTTAAATTCGGTTACGGTTTAGCACAAACCAAAGACGCTATCGACTACATCGACGCTAATGGCTGTGACAGCTCAGGCGGCGGTGGAGATCCAGAGCCACCAACAGGCAGCGAACTGACGAACGGTCAAACCGTTAGCAACCTGTCCGCTACAACTGGCGACTCTCTGTACTACACCTTAGATGTTCCAGCCGGTGCGACTGACTTAAGCTTTAACATTAACGGCGGTTCAGGCGATGCTGACCTGTACGTTCGTTTCGGTTCAGAGCCAACTCAGTCTAGCTACGACTGTCGTCCATACCAAAGCGGTAATACCGAAACTTGTTC
>NZ_DFTS01000074.1:34306-38951 GCF_002383015.1 Idiomarina sp. UBA4206 | reverse complement strand
TAACGTACAAGCCGGTACTTACTATGTCATGGTCAATGCTTACTCTAGCTTCTCTGGTCTGAACCTGACTGGTTCGTTCACAGAACCTAGCACTGGCGGCGGCGGAGGTGACTCTGTTTCTGCTACTGACCTGTCTGGCAACAGCGGCGAGTGGACTCACTACTACGTTGATATTCCAGCGGGCATGTCATCACTTGACGTAACCATGTCTGGTGGAAGCGGCGACGCTGACCTTTATGTTCGTCAGGGCAGCCAGCCAACCGAGTCAAACTACGAGTGCCGTCCTTACCGTTCAGGTAATAACGAAACTTGTAATATTGCTAACCCGGCTGAAGACCGTTGGTACATTAGCCTTAAAGGCTACACTAACTACTCAGGCGTAGACTTATTAGTCGAGTGGCAATAAACCTTTAATGAGTAAAATGTAACGTTTTGGGCGCCTTTTTGGCGCCCTTTTTATTTAAACAGCATTAAACCTTATCAAATACAGAGCCGGTATCCGGGCTGAACAATTTACCGTAAAGCTTGGTCGCGTAGTTGTCCGTCATTCCCGAAATATAGTCACAAATAACACGCTTGGGGTTATCTGCCTTTTTGTATTTTTGCAGAGTAGAACCCGGCAGTAGTTGCTCTGGATTTTCGCTCAGTACCTGAAAAAGCTTCATTATCATCATCTGGCCTTTGTACTCCAGAACCTGCACCGAAGAGCTGCGAATAACATACTTAAACACAAAGTCTTTCAGTACTTGCAGGGTATGTTCAATGTGCTCAGGCAACTGGGCCTGAAGATCTAACCAGGGCGATTCAAACAGGTTCTGTTCTGTGACTTCAATCGCCTCCACAAAATGACCGACAAGCTTACTAATTGCGTGCTTACGCGCCCGGCTTTGGCCTGAAAAAAGCGCTTCTGTGTAAAATCGCTCTTCCTGCATAATGACGCTGTTATCGCCAAGCACAGCGAGTACGTCTTCGCGCCACTGCTTTTCTGTAACCAAATTCAGCGCCAGTGAGTCTTCTAAATCGTGCACGCCGTACGATATGTCGTCCGCCAGCTCCATAATGGAGGTATCAAAAGCTTTATACTGTGCTTTGGTTTTACCCTCTTTCGTTTTAGTGGAACGAAAAGCCGCTTTGTCTTTGGGAGTCAGCGGTTCCAGTATCCAGTCCAGCACATCCTGTTCGTCGTCATGAATAGATTTGGGCGGTTTAAAAGCACTTAAGTGGTTTTCATCAGACAGTGAGGGAGTACTAACTTCGCTATGTAAAACCGGATATTTAAGCACACCGAGTAAAGTCCGCCGGGTTAAATCCAGACCGTCGTGGTCGGAATACTCACCCAGCTTTGAAATAATGCGCAGGGTCTGCCCATTACCTTCAAAACCACCGTTATTGTGCATGTGGTAGTTCAGTGCCACTTCGCCACCGTGCCCGAACGGCGGGTGACCAATATCATGCGCCAGACAAATGGCCTCAATTTGAAAGTAAGACGGGATATGCGTCGAAATAGCGTCGTTCTCTGCATACTTTTGCTTTAACTTCTCGCAAATGCCCGAGCCAATCTGAGCCACTTCCATAGAGTGCGTTAAGCGCGTGCGATAAAAGTCACTCTCGCCCACACCCAGCACCTGAGTTTTTGCCTGCAAGCGACGAAACGCCGACGAGTGAATAATACGCGCCCGGTCACGCTGAGCATCGCTGTCCGGCGTAGCGGCATTAAAGGTCGTAGTTTTTCCTGAGCGGCGTTGGTGCAGCCCCATTTGCCGAGTATTTTTCACATCCTGCCCCATAAAACTTCTAAAAAATCGAAATAAATATATAGTTTTTTCGAAAATTTAATCACGCCATTTATATACGATAATTTGAGGGATCAAATGAAGTTATCTAATTTATCTGTTTCCAGAATAAACCAAATCAACCTTTTATTTCTGATCACGTTAGTCGTTGTTCTTTGCCTTTCCTTATTCACCGATATCGCCCGCCAAGCACTTATTATACCGGGCATTATCATCGCCGCATTATCAGTGGTATTTTTTGTCATCTCCCGACGTTTCCTGAACTTAGCCATGAAAGAACTGAAAAATATGGCCACGGAGGTCAGTAATGGAAATCTCGACCCAAGAGTCAGTTTAAGCAGCGACAATGAGTTCGGCCAAATCGCACGTTCCTTAAACCGTGCATTAAAACGTTTTAGCCGTATTCTGGGCCACATTGATGGAACAACCGAAAAACTTAGTAACCTGGCAGAGCGAACGGCTTCTGTCTCCGACCGCTCTCACACTACCAGTGAAAAACTGAGCGAGCAATCCAGCAGCCTAGCTTCAACCATCGAAGAAATCTCCACCAGCATGAACGAGATGACAGCAACAATTGAGCGAATTAATAGTAATACTGACTCAGTTGCTGAGGCCAGCACAACCTCTGAACAGCAAATGAATAGCCTAGCGGAGAGATTACAAAAACTGGTAACGTCAGTTGAAAAGTTCGACAACAGCTTTGAGCAAGTGGAAAAAAGTGCGGAAAAAATCACCTCGTTTGTAGAGCTTATAGAAAGCGTGACAGAACAAACCAATTTGCTCGCTCTGAATGCTGCTATTGAAGCTGCCAGGGCCGGAGAACATGGTCGAGGCTTTGCGGTTGTCGCCGACGAAGTTCGCTCATTAGCTCAAAAAACCAAGGCAACCACAGGCGATATTGTCAGTATGACCAACGAACTACGAGACGTTATATCGTCTTCCGGAGAAATCAGCGACCAAGCTCTTGAAGCCTCAAAAGAAGCACAAGAAATTTCTACAGCAACCATTGATTCGTTTAACACAGTTCTGACAGCAGTAAGAGAAATTAATGCTGAAGTTGATATGGTGACCGAAGCCAGTCAACAACAAAACGACGCAGTGGAAAGTGTCAGTCAGAACGTTCAGGTTCTCAGCGACTTATGCGACAACGCCTACGAACAAGCCGATACACTATCCAAAAATACTGATGAATTAAACGACTTGAGTAGTGACATCGTTCAGCAAATGGATAAGTTAGACGACTAGTCAGACATTGTGTCTCTTCTCTGAATAGCTAAACATTCGGAGAGGAGACATAAGATGAATTGCTTATTGAAATATGATGTCACTTAATTTTTTTATATTTAATATTCTGACCTGAACCACATTCTCCGCAAGGGGGGAGCCTATCACTATCATCATCAAGTGTGACCTCCCATTTTTTGCAACTTGTGCACTGATAAGTACCTCTTCCTGGTTTTTCACCAATATCGTAAAGCATTATATTTCTCCATTAAGTATCAAAGTTGAACCGAAGCAACTTAAGAGTAGCCGTTAAAGTCAGTATTACAATTTATGAACATTATTTCGTTTCTAACGACATGAGTAAGCTGGCAAATCAGTTGTTCCTGGCCAGCGCAATTAGCGCGCAGCAACGCAATCGCATGGGTTTTCATATGGCTAAAACCGATCAGCAAAACACCTTAATGTCAGAACCTGAGCAAATTGACCCGGATGAACCCATAAACTTTGTGAAGCATTGGCAGGATCGCGTCAAAGCCAACGAACACTTCGACGCGTCACCACAGGAAAAGGCATTAGCCCAGGGTGCATTGGACGTTTTGCGGCAAGTCTGAATATCACTTGCCGCAGGCTGCATCATTTATTGCGTGACTTCAAATCACTATTCTGCGCTTCAATTTCACTGATGTACTTTGACTGGTGCTCGCGTGCGAACTGCACAGCTTTATTCGAGGCCTTTAGCGCACTCTCGTTGTTGTCATTCATTGAATAAACCGTTGCCAGGCTGTCCCATAAAACTTCGGACTGGTCGAATACCTCAACACCTTTCTCCAGAATGGCCTGTCCCCAGTCAACTTGGCCTTCATAAGCGGCCTTTAAGCCATACACGTTGTATTGCTGAACCGACATAGGAAAGTCGTAGCCCACTGTCTTTTCGTAATCAGCGTAGAACGCCTGCAACTGTTCCAGCGACTTAATTTCTATGTTCGGCACCGCGTTAAACCCTCGAAAAACGGATTTAAGGCCCTCGACATTGCCAATTAATGGCGTGCTGTCATGGGTTTCGCTGGGGAACTGCTTTGACTCCCAGTTAAAATCCGATTCCGGCTTCGCTTCCAGCACGTTCAATAAACGCTCATAGCTCTCGGCCATTTCATTAGGCTCATTCGCCATACTGACAAACCAACGTACCGGTGGCTTTTCTGCCTCTTGCTCTGCCACCTTTATGTCTTTTATAAGCGCAAAGTCATCCCACCAAAGGCTTGGGCTGACCGATATTGCGGCATTGATAAAATCTGAGTGGTGAGTCGCCAGATAACTGGTGTAGAGCCCCGACAGCGAGTGCCCAGTAACCACCGTATAAGGCGACAGTCTGTACTTTTTCTGCAACGCTGGCATCAGCTCATCTTGCAAAAACTGGGTGTACTGCTCGGCACCGCCAGAGCGGTCAGCGTAGGCTTCCATTTTTGTGTGAGTAAAACGCTTTAAGCGGTTCCTCGCACTGACCCCGACAACAACCATTTCCGGCACAATAGAAAACGTACTTAAAAAATTAACGTTACCCGCTATGTGCTCAAACTGCGTTGAACCGTCCATAACCAGCAGCACCGGATACTGAAAACTGTCTGAAT
>NZ_DFTS01000074.1:30495-34209 GCF_002383015.1 Idiomarina sp. UBA4206 | reverse complement strand
GGTCTGAATGCTCATAGCTTTCCGGCAACGCGACCCGCGCGGTTATACCTTCATCAAGGAGCTTAGATTCCATAGTGAAGATTTCGGACGCCTGCACGCTGGCAGCGGTGAACAAAACGAACAGACAGGCAAATGAACGGGTTAAGCTTTTAAAGGAAAGAGTCATGAGATCAGTAAGTTACTGGATAGTGCGGGTATATTAGAACTATTTGGGGGTGGGGGCAATTGGGGGAGCGGAGATGTAGACGTGTTACCTAGCCTCTTAGTTATTCCTTTCTAATAACTAAGAGTCTGCTTAAAAATGGTATCCCTATGGTATTCAAGGTAATCACTTGTTCTTACAGGAAGCTCTCGCAGCTCCATAGCCGCATCAATTCCCAACTTCTGATATTCCCAAGGAGCCAATTGATTAGAAAGAACAATTTTTCTGTTTTGTCGAAATGTAACTATCCCTTCATCAAACAACCGGTCTAATGCAGGAGTAAGAAGTAAACCGTTATATGCATCTAGCCGCTCACCGTCTGAGCTCTTCGACCATGGCTTAATATGAGATGCTAGCAATACTTCCTTTTTCCCAACTCCCGTTACCGCGCACGACTTCCACTTTTGCATCAACTGTCGTCTAAAGTGTCGCTGACCTACCCGAGCATCGATTATCGTTTCTCGTGTAGTATCTAAAGGTGAACCATAGAGTTCAATTAAAGACTCTTTCAATTCATACTCATCGAATGACTCGTTTTGGCCCATTAGAAATTGAAACTCACTCGGCTCATCTTTCTTCTCTTTGAACTGAATTAGGGTGAGGAGTCCCTTGTAAATGAAAGCATCACGATGGTGATCACGGTAAAACAAGTGAACTTCATCAGAGTTTACGTGAACATTCGCTATTCTACTGTCATTTGCGTGTCCCTTTTCTCCTTCCCAGTAAAGCACATCGCCTAATATATGATCATCATAAGGTGTCGAGTCGTCACGCTTATTATGGGTCACAAACAGAATAATAATATTCGCATTAGCCGGCGTAAAAACGCCTCTAGCTATAGCTTGTGGCCCACCGAGCCCCCATATATCAGCTAACTGAGGCCGCGTGTAGGCTTTATTAATCCCAATATTTTTGAAAGAAATAGGCAACGGCACTAACCTTAGAGTTTGTACGAAATATCTTACCTAGAAATTAGCATGCTTTATTGTTTAGTCCTAATGCAAACCTACCCACCAAACTCAACCGCTCCTTAGCCCGAGTAATTCCGGTATACAGCAGCTCTTTGCTTAGCACAGGGCTGTCGTGGTCGGGCAGGACCATCACGGTGTGTTTAAACTCTGAGCCCTGAGACTTATGTACGGTCATGGCATAAACGGTTTCTATATGGGTGAGGCGGCTGGGCAGTACCCAGCGCACGCCTTTATTTTCAGACTTGTTGGTCTGGTCGGGAAAGGCGACGCGCAGGTGGCCGTGTTCAGGGTCTTTAAAGGTTAGGCCGATGTCGCCGTTGTTTAGTTTTAGACCGTAGTCGTTTTTGGTGACCATAACGGGACGGCCTTCGTACCAGGTGTTGGCGTTTACGCCGAGTATGTCGCCGACTTTTTGGTTAACGGCTTTTACGCCCCAGGGGCCTTCGCGCAGGGCGGTCAGGATTTGGAAGTTGCTTAGGTTTTGCAGGGCTTCTTGGGCGATATCGTTGATGTTGTTGGCATCGGTTGTTGTATCGGCATTGTTCCTGACGTGTAACGTCAGGCTACCGGAAGTCAGGTTACGTTTAACCAAGGCTTCGAAGGCTGGGGCGTCTAGGCTGCTGACTTCATACAGGCTAACGGGATAATCTTCATCGGCGTTTTTGGCTTTTTCGAGTTCCTGTTTTGTTGCGACGTTGTCTTGCTGGTTAATGGCGTTAGCCAAGTCAGCAATAGGGCCTTTGAAGCGGTAGCTTTTGCGGAATTTCACAACGTGTTGCAGGCGTTGCTCGCCGTTGTCGTCAATTAAGTCGTCTGGAAACGCAGGTGTATCGGCTACTTGCTGCAGCCATTGGGCAGTTTCTGTGCGGTAATGGCCTTGGTCGGCGCCTTCACACAAGTTGCCCAGCACGGCGCCGGCTTCTACGGAGGCTAGCTGGTCTTTGTCACCAATAAGCACCAGCCGTGCGTTTTTGGGAGTGGCTTTTAGCAGCGCGGTCATCATTTCAATGTCTATCATTGAGGCTTCGTCGACTATCACCACGTCGGTGCGCAGTGGGTTGTCGGCGTGGTGTTTAAACGCGCGCGAATTCGGTTTTACACCCAGTAAGCGGTGCAGGGTTTTACCCTCGGGCTTTATGGCGTCTAAGGCGTCTTTTAAGGTGGCGAGCTTTGCATCACCCCGCAGCCTATTCAGCTCGCTTTCTATGGACTCGGTGAGTCGCGCGGCGGCCTTACCGGTAGGCGCTGCCAGCGATACGCGTAACGGCGGTAAACCCAGGAAGAGTGTCTGATGCTGCAAGGCGGTTAACAGGCGCACTACAGTGTAGGTTTTACCGGTGCCGGGCCCGCCGGTTATTACGCTAAAGCGGTTGCGCACGGTGTTAGCGCAGGCCACGCGCTGCCAGTTAATCTCTTCGGTTTTGTCATCATCAGGTTTATCAAACAACTTCGCCAGCGTGCTTTTCAGCAAGTCGTCGTTGGTAATCGGCCGGTCACTCATGCGCGCCTGCAGGTCGTTCTCGATAAAAGCTTCGTACTGCCAGTAGCGGCGCAGGTACAGTTTGCTGCCACTTAACACCAATGGCTGATTGCCTTTGCCGTCGGCGTCTACACAGTGGCTTTGGGTTAATACGGCTTCCACATTGGTACCAAACTGACGGAACAACGCACTGGGAGTATCGCAGTTTGGTGAATAGCGGTTTTCGGGTGGTAAGTTCAGTGCGCTTTCGGGCTCATTCTGCAGCGCATTTATGTCAATGCTGGTATGTCCGCGACCGGCTTCGTGCGAGGCACAAACAGCGGCCAGTAACACTTCACTGTGCGTTTCTCCTGCTTGCTGCAAAAACTCGACAAAGGCCAGGTCTATTGAGCGTATCCAGCCAGCATCACGCCACTCACGCAGGGCATCAAACAGGGTGTTTGAGGTTACTTCTGTCATACCGGCTCCTTATCTGAAAGGTCCTTACCCGAAAAAAGTGCGTCCAGCTTCTCTATCAGTTCCCGTGGCGGCCGGTCACAAAATGCCCCGTCGCTTTCCGCCCGGTGCCCACGCAAGAACAGATACACGGCACCGCCTACATGAGTGTCATAGTCGTATTCACTGCCTAACCGCGCCTTTAACAGGCGATGCAGTGCCAGGGTATAAATGACGTATTGCAGGTCATAACGGCTGTGCAGAATTTTTTCGCGCATGGCTTGTTCGGTGTAGGCGTGGTCGTCTTCGCCCAGCCAGTTGGACTTATAATCTGCCACGTAATATTTGCCGTTATGCTCAAACACCAAATCGATAAAGCCTTTTAGCATGCCGTTCAGCACATTAGGTTCCAGTGCAGGGCGTTCGTGCCCCGGCAGAATGTGTTCGCGAACCAGAGCGTCCAGCCTTTGTGCGTTAACTTCACTGGCACCAAACCAGAATTCCGGCTCGGCTTTGTATTGCTCCAGTGCGCTTAAGCTAACGCGGTCACCGCTGCCATTAATTGAGAATTCGTTGTGCAAATAGGCGTCCAGCCAATGCTCCAGGCTGTTTTGGTGTTCCTGCCA
>NZ_DFTS01000074.1:29798-30362 GCF_002383015.1 Idiomarina sp. UBA4206 | reverse complement strand
GGTGTCCCTGCCAATAAGGACTGACACAAAAGCCCTCTACCAGCCCGGTACGCTCGGCAGCGTCACCCGCGATTTTCGCAAAGCCGATATTGGCGGACTCTTCCAGCAAGTTATGCAAAAAGGTGCCCGGCCCTGCGCCTTTGGGTAAATGATGAATGCTGTCCGGGCTTGGCTCGGCGGCACTGGCAACTTCTGTCTCATCCGGGTCGTCGCGCTCATCCAACAGGTTCATTTCATCGGGCGACTGCGGTGCCTGCACACTTTTTGTCACCGCACCTTCGTATTTCAGCGCGCTGTAACTGGCCACCCACCAACGCTCCAGTTTGCGGCCTGCGGGCATGCTGCGCGGTGTGAGTTTAGGCGTTGTTTGTTCCTGCTCCAACGCACGAACTAAAGGCTCGTCGTCTTCCAGTCGCGTTAGTTGTGTGTGCGGTGCCTGGTGCCAGCGCTCGCTGACTTCGTTGTACAGCTCATCGGTTAGTGACTCGCCGCCGTTCAGCAAATAAAAGAGCGGGTTGTTGCGATGCTCTTTCACCGCTTCCAGCGCAATAAAAGTGGCGTATT
>NZ_DFTS01000074.1:28759-29671 GCF_002383015.1 Idiomarina sp. UBA4206 | reverse complement strand
GCGGGTAACGGCCACGTACATTTTACGTAAGTCTTCGGCGAGGATCTCATTACTCAAACGCTGTTTGTTGTCGTCGTCTTTTGACCACAATACCTGTAGCTCACCGTTTTCATCGTGGTACACCGCCGGCGGTTTTATCCGGTAGGCTTCCGCCTGGGTGTAGGCCACAAAAGGCATGAACACCAACGGGTACTGCAGGCCTTTCGACTTGTGAATGGTGATGATTTTTATCAGTTCGTCGTCGCTTTCTAAGCGCAGCTGCTGCTCGTCACTCTGGGTGCGGCTGTTGCTGCCAAAGCCATGGCGCTCGTTCACCTGCTCGGCAAAATGGTTCACCAACGCCGGAATACCGTCCAGTACCAGACTCTGTTGTTGCAGCAGCTCGGCAATGTGCAGCACGTCGGACAGTTGGCGTTCGCCGTGAATGCGGTCTTCCAGTAGCTTTGCGGGCACCTGATGGTCGTGCAGCAGGCTGTGCAACATGGCTAATACGCCCTGTCGCTGCCACTGGTCGTGATAACTTAAAAACTGCTCAACCCGCTCTTCCCACTCGCGTTCGTGGCTGTGAATATGTTCCAGCTCCGCCAGCGGCAGGCCAAGTAACTGTGTCGCCAGGGCGCTGCGTATCAACGACGGGTCGCGCGGTTCGGCGCAGGCACTTACCAGCGCCAGTAAGTCTTTGGCAACGCGCTGCGCAAATACCGATTCCCTGTCTGACAAATAAACGCTTTTCAGCCCGCGATCGCTCAGCGCCTTTTTAATGGCGTTGGCTTCATTAAAGTTATTCACCAGCACCGCAATGTCACTGGTTTTGACGCGCTGCTCCAGCTTATCGTCACCGTTGTAATAGCCCGCCTGCGGGTCATTAAGCAGGGAGGCAATCAAGTTAGCGTGGTGGTTCGCGGCAGCCCG
>NZ_DFTS01000074.1:28245-28685 GCF_002383015.1 Idiomarina sp. UBA4206 | reverse complement strand
AGCCCGGAAAAAGTCATTTTTATTGCGTTTTTCTTCACCGGACACTGACCACAAGAGAGCCGGTGCGGTTTTTAAATTGCTGGATAACAGGCAATGTTTGAAGGTTCGCTTCAGCCCATTTGCACCCACCGGGTTAAAGGGCAGCTGATTTTCTGCTTCGGTTTTAAACAGAAAAGCACCGCGCGGCAGCTCTTCGGCGCGCTCAAACAGAGCATTAACGCCGTCCACCATGGCCTGCGACGAACGGAAGTTTCGTGCCAGATTATAATGCCGGCCTTCGGTATCGCGCCGGGCTTTTAAATAGGTGTAAATATCGGCGTTACGGAAGCTGTAAATGGCCTGCTTCGGGTCACCAATAAGAAAAATGCCGGTACCCGGGTGCGGGTCCGCCAGGTTATAAATGCGGTTAAAAATCTCGTACTGCACCGGGTCGGTGTCCT
>NZ_DFTS01000074.1:24911-28141 GCF_002383015.1 Idiomarina sp. UBA4206 | reverse complement strand
TACTGCACCGGGTCGGTGTCCTGAAATTCGTCCACCATAGCCACCGGATACTGCTTACGAATAGCGGCAGCCAAGGCTTCACCACTGGGGCCTTTCAGCGCGTCACGTAAACGGGTCAGCATGTCGTCGTGGCCCATTTCGGCGCGCTGGTTTTGCAGTTCGGCAAAGCGGCTGCTCACCCAGAAGGCCGCGTGTTGTTTTACTTTAGCCAGTTCTTCCTGCTGCTGCACTTTGCTGCGCTTAATACGTTCCTGCAGCTCGCCTAAAGTGGCCCAACTTTGGGGCATGCCGCCAAGTTTGGCCTCGGCAAACTTCTGTAGCTCGTCAGTGCCTATATTCTTCCAGTTAGCCGCGGTGGCGTCGGGCTCAACCAGGTCAGAGTCGCCGCACCAGTCCGCAAACTTCTGAAACTGTTTGAGTTTGGTTGCCGCGCCCTTGGCTTGTGAGGTTTTATCAACCAATTCCTGCACAATAGGCGCAACTTCCTGCTTTATATCAGCCATTCGTTGCTGATGGGCGCTTTCAGCTTCCTTCAGCAGGCTGTGCAAGTCACCATTGACCGGTGCCTGCCCGCTTTTGCTTAAGCTGTAAGTGAGCCCCAACAAGGTTTCCGGTGACTTAAAGTCCTCCAACAGCCGGGCGCTGAGTTCAGCGTCGGCCGGGTAAATAAAACGCCGGAAGTAGTCTTCAGCGGCCTGAAGGCGCAGCTCTTCGTTGTCGGTTTCAACGTCCTGGCTGAACAGGCTACCGCTGGCAAAGGCGTGCTCTTTCAGCATGGACTGACACCAGCCGTGAATGGTTTTCACCGCCGCTTCGTCCATGGACTGCGAGGCTAAATCCAGCAGCCGCGCCAAGTGCATCAGGTTCTGCCCCTGCGCTGCACAGTCGTCGCGCAGGCTGGCTAAGAAAGGGTCACCTTCTACGGCTTCCGGATCACGGAAGTAAGCTGCGGCTTCGGCTAAGCGTGCGCGAATACGATCACTCAGCTCTTCGGTGGCAGCTTTAGTAAAGGTCATGACCAGAATGTTTTTCGGCACCAGTTCGCGATCAAACGCAGTTTCTTCCGTACCGTTATGCGAGCCATGTCCAATAACCAAACGCACATAAAGCGCAGCAATGGTGTAGGTTTTACCGGTACCGGCGCTAGCCTCAATTAAGCGGCTGCTGTTCAGCGGAAAATCGAGCGGGTTCTCTAACGTATGCCCTGATGATTGAGAAGACAATTGGCTCATGATTTATCCTCCGGCACCAGGGTTAAGCGCATGGGATCATAAAGTTCGTCCATAAAGCGGCGGAAGTGCGGTGATGCCTGAATGGCTTGGTAACTTTCGGCAACGCGCCCACAGTAATCACTTTGGGTAACCAGTGCCGGGTCTTGAAAGCCTTCTTCTTCGTATTTTTGTCGGGCGGCTTCATGCGCCAGCATTTCGTCCTGGCCGTTCTTGTCCATTGCGCTTAGCCAGGTCATGGCTACGTCCAGATGCATGGGCTGCGGCTGCTGCGCTGACAGAGCCACTAGCTCCAGTACTTGTTCCAGTTGTTGCACCGCAAGCTCAGCGGGCACCGGCGCCACCTGCAACTGGCAACCACCTTTGGACACAATTAAAAGCCGTGTCGGTTTTTGTAAATTCAACAGCAACAGACCAAGGTAATAGGCACTGGCATGCTTCCAGCCGCCGCTATTTATGCCTTTACCGTTTTTAGCGGCAATGTTGCTGGCCGAGGTGACCACCCATAGGCGCTCGCCGCTTTCATTGGTATGCAGCCCAGTTAGGGTGTCATCAATAGTCAGCCCGCTGTGCTCAAAAAACACCGTTTCCGGAAACTCATTCACACCCGAGTAACCGGCAATGCTCTGCTGATAGGTTTCCAGTATCTCCTGCGACTGCTCCAGCAACAGAAACCCATTTTGCTCGGCTATCGCACCAATGCCCAAAGCCCCTTCGCGTTTAATTCGGTTCAGCTCTTTTAATAGCGAGGCTTCAATGCCAGCCCCTGCCAGCAGCGCCCGCTTGCCCGCATCCACCAAACGCGTAGTCAGTGACCAGCTCTGCAGGTTATCCATCACAAAGGCTTCGCTGTCGTCCAGATCTTCACTGTTGCGGCTAAAGTAAGTATCCAGTCGCCAGTTAAAGTACAGCCGGGCGGGCTCTTCAATAAAGCGCTTAATGTCGTTAATGCTCAGGGTGCGTTCCAGCTCGTCGTCCGCGGCGGTTTCCGAAGCCATGCGGCTCGCAGAAGCCACCGCCCCCTGATGCGCCTGCGCCCATTCACTGGCATAGGTAAAGTATTCCGGGTCTTCCTGGCTAAAGTAATGGGGGTTAAACGGCTGTAATTTGTGCTCAACGGTCAGGCTGTTAATGTCCGATTTCCAGCCCTGCTGAAGGTGGTCACGCAGTTGCGCCACCAGCACCGACGGCGTCCGCTCGCTATTGTCTTTGGCGCTGTAGCCTACCCAGCTCAAGTACAAACAGTCACGAGCTGAAAGCATTGCTTCCAGGAATAAATAGCGGTCATCGTCACGTCGCGAGCGATCGCCCGGCCGATACCGGTCGGTCATTAAATCAAAATCCACACGCGGCGTTGAACGTGGGTAATCACTTTCGTTCATGCCCAGCACACACACGTATTTAAACGGAATGGCCCGCATGGGCATTAAGGTGGCGAAGTTTACCGCCCCCGCCAAAAAGCGTTGGTTCAGGTTCTGCTGATCCACACGTTCTAACCAGGCGTCTTTAAATATGGGCAGGCGAAGTTGTGACTCGTTATCCGCCTCTACGCAAATATCCCGCAGCTGATACAGCTCGTCACCCAGCTTGGCTAACAGTAAGCGATCACTGTCTTCTTCGGCCTCGAAAAATTGTTCCAGCAGCCACTCGCCCTGAGTGACCCACTCCGGCAAGGTGTGTTCACCCTGCGCGCGCTGCCACCATTGTTCCAGTGTGCGCACCACATCCGCCAGGCAGCCCACCAGCGCGGCACTTAGTCCAGCTACTTCGGTATAAGGTTCTACGTTAGCCCAGGGTGACTCGTTTTCTAAACCAACGTCAGCCAAATCGCCCATGGCGTAACCGGCTATCATGCGTTTTAAGCCAAACCACCAGCTGTTGGTTTCTTCCGCTGCCGGCATATAAAACTGCCCGCGCTGCTCGGCATTAAGTCCCCAGCGCGCGCCGGCTTCTTTTACCCAGCGCTTTAACTGCGGCAGGTCATCGTCACTCATATCAAAG
>NZ_DFTS01000074.1:10602-24825 GCF_002383015.1 Idiomarina sp. UBA4206 | reverse complement strand
AATCAAAGCGTTGCTGCACCGCGGGTACCGACAACAAATTGAATAAATCGGTCTGAGTAAAACGCAACTGATCAACTTGCAACAGCAATTCCAGCGCTATCATTAACGGTCGCTGATGACGTTCACCCTGATCGGCAATGGTATAAGGAATAGCACGCGAGTCACGTTCGCCAAAGCGGTTATGATACCGACCAAATACCGCATCAATGTATGGCGCGTAGGTGTTGACGTCGGGCAGCATGACCATAACATCGCGCGGTTTTAACTCCGGGTCTTTTGCAAAGGCGTCCAGTAACTGGTCATGCAACACTTCTAGCTCACGCTGCGGGCTGTGGCAGACATGAAACTGCAGTGACTTATCGGCAGCATTCGGCGTAGGCCAAAGCTCGCGGGTTTCCTGCACCGGCCGCAGGTTTAGAATGTCGTCCTGCAACTGGGCTAATAAATGGTCCGTGTTATGGGGCTCAAACAGCTCCAGCTTAATGGTATTAAACGCTTCCTGTTTGGCCAGGGTTTCGTCGTATAAATCCAGCAGGCGGATATAATCCCGGCCCTGCTTACCCCAGGACGCCAGCAAGGGATGCGCCAGTTGGTGCAGTTCGTCGTCGTTCGGGTCGTCGGGCAGTTCCGGTTTGTGCTTTAAGCGCGAAGAGGCTTTAACCGCCTGCCGCAAGGCTTCTTTTCCATCGACAATATCCGCCCAGTGGTACTGCGATGGGTTATGCACACACAACAGAATTTGGGTATAGCCTTTAATGGCATCCAGCACCTGAAGCATTTGCTGCGGCAGCGAGGAAATACCAAACACCACCACCCGTGGCGGCAAACCTGCAGGGCGTTCAGTTAACGCCTTTGCCGTATCAATAAAGCGCTGATGCAGCTCCGCCCGGTTATTCCAGTAGTCATCTATGCCAATATCGTTGCTGACAGCGCGCCACAATTCCGGCTGCCACAACTGTTCGACTTCAACGGGCTGTTCCCGCTCCAGCACGTCCTGACCACGCACCCAGTTATCCAGCCAGTCGGCACGATACACCGCGTACTGATCAAACAAGTCGGCGAGCCGTCCACTCAACTGATACAGCTTGCGGCCGTCGTTGTCGTCAGAGGTATAGTGCTTAAGCGGAGCAAAGTGCGTGTTGTGCTCAATAAGCTCGGGCAACAAGCGCATTAACCGCCAGGTTAAGCGGTCTTTATCAAAGGGAGAGGTTTTGGGAATGTCGTCACCGAGCACTGAACGATACGCTTTCCACTGAAACCGCGCCGGCAAGGTGACATCTATCATGGCAGCAATGCCACTGGCCTGAGCTAAATTAATTTTAAGCCACTGGGCAATACCGTTGCTTTGCACCAGCACGGTTTCCTGCTCCAGCGGCGCCAGCGGATAGTTTTGGGTGAATGTAACCGCCACATCGGTTAAGTCTTCCAGCCGATGTCCATGCGCGACAATAAAGCCGGGGGTCAATTCACTCACTCGCTGCTCTCCCTGTAGAGTTACTGTAAGACATCCATCCTAATCAATAGGGAATTATCTTACTAGTTATAGAGCAACTTATCGACGCGCTTATTTCGCCAGTAGTTTGTCTTTGGCCTGACGATTCGCTTTACGCATTTCTGAGAAGGTCGAGTTCTTTTTATAGCGTCCCTTCTCTACATGACGAATTATCGATACATCTTCAATGTTTAATGGTTTTCCGTGCGTACCCAATAACCAGCGGAACGCGCGATCCTCGTAAGTTTTTACCCACCGGTCTTTCGGCTGCTGATAGCAGTCTATCTGCTCGCAGTAGCCATAGCGGCGTGCCGTGTCACCATGAACTATCTGCACCGGGCCAGACGCTTTTGAAAAGGTGTGGGTGGTAAAGTCCGCCTGCTGCAAACATTCTTCAACTGAGGTTTCTTTACCATTACACAGAACATCATGCTCTTCGCTCAGTAAAGAGGTTCGGGAAACCTGTTCCGGGAACGCCAGAATGCAGGACTCTTTGCGTAAGGTCTGTTTTAAGCTTGGGAAGGTATTTTCCCCAAACAGTAAGTCGCAGTCGGTAAACCAAATCCAGTCGGCTTTCGTTTCTTTTGCAGCTTTATTACGGCCTATGCCGCGGCGTAGTAAGTCGCCTTTGTTGAGCGCAATAAAATTCCACTCGATATTATCAACCTGTTTCGATTCATACTCTTTAATTAAAGCAACGGTGTTTTTGTCTTCGGGGCAATAAAAACCGGTCAGCGTAACTTTAAAGTCCTCCGGGGCATTATCCAGCAGCGACTTCAACTGATACACAAACAAATGCGAATAGTTCCAGCAGTGACTGACAATTTCAATATGTTCAGGTGTGCTGGTCAGGTCTTCAATTTCGGTTGACTCCGGTACATCATATAGCCAACTAGCCGGAACGGGACTGGATACCGCAAATCGCAATATGAACTCTTTACTTTGCTGTAACCAACTTCTTAGTGCCATTCAGCATTACCTCGCATTCGCTTTCTTTGAACGTACTATGGTATTTTCGACACAGGCTACAGAAGAACTGGACGCTTTGTAACCACTCTATAACGAACGAAGGGGTTAGTTGTTAAACCGATGAATTTAGTTAAAGGTTTTTTCACACAATTGCGCTATCGCTGGTTACGAAAGTATAAATCGCTGGCGGGCTCAAGTCTTAAACGAAACGCCCAGGCGATAACTGAACTGCAATGGCAACAGCGCGACACCTTAATTCAGTCGGAACACGCATTGCCCGGTCAGTTGATAGTGAACCTAACCTCCTTCCCTGATCGCTTTGCTAAGCTGCACCTGACATTAAAGTCGCTATTGTTACAGACGGTAAAAGCGGACAAAGTCATTTTATGGTTGTATCAGGACGACATTGCCAAACTTCCGGCAAGTGTCACTGTACTGCAAAAATACGGCTTAACCATTGCGCCAGTCAGTACCGACACCCGTTCCTATAAAAAGCTGATTCCGGCACTTAAAAGCTTTCCCGATGCCTTTCATGTAACCGCTGATGATGACATCTATTATCGCCCCAACTGGCTGGCAACCCTGGTCAATGCGTATACGGGTAATGACCAGGAGATTCTGTGTTGGCGGGCACATTACTTACGCCGGGCAACAAGCGGAGAAATACGACCCTACAGGCAATGGTACCCGAAAACAGAGGTACGGGGCCCCGATCCACGCCTGTTTTTTACCAGTGGCGCCGGAGTGCTTTTCCCGCCGGGTTGCTTTGATAAGCGCGTTACTGACCAGGAGCTGGCTTCTTCTCTGGCTCCTTATGCGGATGATTTATGGTGGTTTTGGTTAGCCAGCCTGAATAACTGCATCATACGACGAGTGGGTAACAACCCTAAACTGATTAACTGGAAAGGCAGCGGTGGCAGTTCGTTATGGCAGTTCAATAAGCGCGAAGATGGCGGCAATGACGCACAGCTACAGAATTTAATCGCACATTTTGGTCTGCCGCCAACCTTAGAGAAGAAGTAAAAGGATCAGAGAATGGAAATTTTTATTGCGGTATTTTTCTTTGCTTTTTCGACAACTATTACGCCGGGCCCCAACAATATTATGATTATGTCGTCAGGCGTGAACTATGGTGTTAAGTCCAGCCTGCCGCACTTCCTCGGAATTTGCCTTGGCTTTCCGGCTATGGTGCTGGTGGTTGGTATGGGCTTTGGTTCAGTGCTGGAGCAGTTCCCGCTTCTGCACCAAATGATTAAAATTGCCGGTACTGTCTATTTGCTTTGGCTGGCCTGGGTCATCGGCTCACAAACCCCCAAGGCAATTGAAAAGGGTGACCGTAAGCCATTAACCTTCTGGCAGGCGGTTTTGTTTCAGTGGGTAAATGGCAAGGCCTGGGTTATGGCAACAGGCGCAGTGGCAGCATTTACCACAGTTGCAGGCACCCTTTGGTCAGAAGTAATGGAAATAACTGCCGCTTTTCTGGCGGTGGCATTTCCTTGTGTAGGCGTTTGGCTGGTGGCCGGCGCCGGACTGAGGCAGTTACTCACCAACCACCGGGCACAAAGAATTTTTAATATCTCCATGGCGTTATTGCTGGTCTTTTCTGTTATACCGGTCGTATTGGATATATGGCAGTTCTATTTTAGTTAGCCTCAATTTGAACAACATAAAAATAACAATTTACGCTTACCTGACGATATGGTTAACTATTGACCATAAAGGCAATAAGGATGAGTCATGGACGTGAAAACCAAGCAAGTATCTTTTGATCAACTCATCTCAGAATTGTCGACTCGCCTAATTAACAGTGAGCCCACGGAAACCTACGAATGTATTGAAGAAGTTATTGCGGCTATTGGCGATTACACAGAGGCTGACCGTTGTTACGTATTTGAGTTTGATGACCATATTAAGCACATGACCAATACCCATGAGTGGGTTCGTGACGGTCACCAGGCACATATTGATAGTCTGCAGGCAATAGAA
Source organism: Idiomarina sp. UBA4206 (assembly GCF_002383015.1). Taxonomy (NCBI): domain Bacteria; kingdom Pseudomonadati; phylum Pseudomonadota; class Gammaproteobacteria; order Alteromonadales; family Idiomarinaceae; genus Idiomarina; species Idiomarina sp. UBA4206. The sequence goes on along the minus strand of NZ_DFTS01000074.1, from coordinate 20,378 downwards.
ACTGACGATTTACCCTGGTTTTTTAAAGAAATGAAAGAAAACCACGTTTGCATTGTTAATGATGTCCAGACGCTTCCCCCTGAAGCTAATGCCGAAAAAGCAGAGTTTGACCGCGAAGACATAAAATCCGTTATTTGTATTGGTATGGTCGCTAACCACAAACTTCTGGGTTTTGTCGGCTGCGATATGGTGCAGAAAAAACGCCAATGGCAGCCAACAGACCTACGTCGCTTGAGCCTGGTTGCCGACATGATAGCCAATACCCTTGAACGGCAACGTACCTATGCAGAGCTCATCCACACCCAGCGGGAGCTGGAAAAAGCCAACCGTATGCTGCAGGCGCAAGTAGCACAAGATGGTTTGACCGGCATTGCCAATCGTCGCGCCTTTGACGAACGCATTACTAACGAAATTCAGCGTGCTTCTCGTCACAAAACTCCTCTGGCTTTGCTCATCATTGATATTGACCAGTTTAAGCCCTACAACGATCACTACGGTCACTTGCAGGGAGACCAGGCGCTTAAATCTGTCGCCGACGCGATGTTTGATCAATTGCAGCGTAATACAGATTTTCTGGCGCGTTATGGCGGAGAAGAGTTTGTTGCGGTAATTTCAGCCACCGACGAGCAAAAAACCAAGGACAGCATTCAGCAATTGCTGGAGGCTGTTCAGAATCTCAAAATAGAACATGAGCAGTCGCAGGTTGCGCCCTATCTAAGTATTAGTATTGGCGGCTACCTGCACACACCGACTGCTGACGAAAATACCGAAGCCTTAATTAGCCGGATGATTTCAAAAGCAGACTCGGCGCTTTATCGCGCCAAGTCTGATGGTCGTAACAGAGGGTATTTAGATTACTAACCTTATTGCGCCAACTGTTTTTGCGCTCTTTATCGTCAACGCCTTTAAGTTCTGCAAGCAGTTGCTCCGAAGTTTCCGTGTCGCCTTTTAGCGCCAATAGCTGTGCTTTTCTAAACTGGGCCCAGTGCGGCTCAGGCAAATTATCCGATGTTACATCTTCCTCTAAGTAGCTATTTAACGCTGCAATTCCAGCTTCGATTTGGTTTTCGGCTAAAACGGCGGTTTTTCCAATCTGATACAACGCCATACTGACTGCAGAACCGTCATCTGAAACGCCATTTACCGCTCTATCAAACAGCTTGAGAGCCGTATCAAATTCTCCTGCGCGTTGTTTTTGCAAGCCTGAATACAGCAAAACGTCCGCATTATTTGGGTGTGCTGCTATGGTTTCTTCCAGCAAAGACTCAGCTTCTGTCATCTTTTCATGCTTACGCAAATACCCAACTTTCGCGAGCGCACCTTGTGCCGGGTCTAACGCCATCATTTTCTCAATTTGAGCCAGCGCTTTTTCGTCATCACCGCCGGCTATAGAGGGCGCCATTAAATAAAACTGCATTAAGGCTCTGCGGTATTTAATACTGTCAGGCGCCAGCTCAACTGCTTTCTCAAAGGAGTCCACTGACTTGCCGGCGTAGCTCATCGCACTGAAAAAGGCATTTTGTGCCTGTTGCGCCATCACCACCCCACGGGTATGCCATGCTTCAGCGTTTCCCGGTTCATTTTTAACCCATTCCTCGACGCTGTTTTCAGCGCTATCCAATGAGCCATCAGCCAACTGCTGCTGAATAACCTGCTTCGTTTCCACCTCGGCATAAACGCCGGGCGCAAAAATTAATGTTGTAAGTAAGAATAAAAGCCACCTCACGAGAATTCTCCTTTTTCGTATTTTTGTGACCATAAAAATATAAGCACCGTACCTACAACACCCGGCACTACCCAGAATAACAATTGCCACTGCCCCAAGTGGGCCAACACATGACGCGCGCCAAAAGCAAAGAACGCTGTATAAACCGCTATACCGGAACCACACATTGAACTTAAATGCTCTATCAGCCAGGCATTCTTCTTAACTGAGGGCGAAAATGCAAAACGCAACATTTGATACACGTTTACTAACCCTAAAATGCCAAAAATAATGTGTAACCAAGGGCTGACAAACTGAATAGCAGGCGTATTCATGCTCTGCCATAGCAACACCAGAGACATCACCGCCAAACCAACCGGTATCGATAAGTAGCTGAATGTGCGCAAGTTATCGCGACTTCGTTTCGACCGCAAAACAACGGTTGCGTTCCGAACCGAGGCAAAAGTAAACACGGAAAGGAACAACAGCAATGTCCAAAAGAAGCGAATCCCCTCTGTAACGGCGTCAGGTCTTTGGCTATTGGCAATGATGTCCGCTTTAAAATAAGCAGGAGCCACCAGAACCATTACTGACATGACGATGGCCGAAACAGCAACCGTATTCATGATCCAGACATACGCCTTACCGAACCGGCGATGATTCAGACTTCCCTTTTTTGTCACTACCGGTATCCAGAATAATGCCATCGCTATGGCACCAAACACGATGTGTAAATAAAGTAAAAAGCTGTGCAGCGTCAACATAATAAGCCCTCCTGTTTTTTTACAGGTTAGAGCGGTTCAACGGTGTCGGTTAGTGCAAGAAGTCACTTTATGAAACGTGACTTTTGACCTATTGCGAAATGCCGAGCTGCGGGCATACTTAACTAATGAATATAAAATCTGTTACTTCCAAATACTTAGATCATGAGCAGTGGGTTGCAGTGCTGGCCTGGGTGCTGCTGTCCTCGTTTTGTCTCTACTTACTGGGCCAAAGAGAGCAAACGCCTTTCTTCAGTTCGTACTGGATTATTTCCGCGGTACTTTTTTTGGTCTTCATTGTGTGCTTCACAATAGCCACACGGGAGCAGCCTTACAAAAACGAGCCTTGGCTACGCCTTAGTCTTGTCTTTATTCAATTAGTGGCTATTTTCAGTTTGTATTACTTAATACCCTATAGTGTTGTCGCCATATTGATGACGATTTGCATGGCACAGCTGCCTTATTACACCAGTATTCGAAACTCTGTTCTTCTCTCTATTCCTCTATCGGTTCCATTATGGTTGATTTACCAGTTTGGCTGGGGCGACAGTTATGCTTGGATATCCGCCATTCTGTTTTGGGCGTTTAATTTGTTTTCCATCGTGACCATGGGCACCCGGCTGAGAGAAACAGAAGCACTGGAGCGAGAGCAAGCTATCAATCGAGAACTTCGCGCAACACAAATGTTGCTTCAGGAAGCGAGTAAACAGAATGAACGGACTCGCATAGCCCGCGACATTCACGACTTAATAGGCCATCACTTAACGGCGCTTTCAATTAACCTACAGGTGGCAGCTCGAAAAGCAGATGATGAACTAAAACCCACTTTGGAGAAGAGTCAGAGCATTACCAAGTTATTGCTCTCCGATGTTCGTGAAGCGGTTTCCGATTTACGTGATTCGGCCGTGCTCGACATTGAGAACGCATTACAGTCTCTTTCTTATCACTCGGCGGACAAGCGAGTTGAGGTGGTTTGCCAGAAAAAACTTGGTATTCAATCCATCGATATTGCTGACGCTGTTCTGAGAATATCGCAAGAAGCAGTGACCAATTTCCTGAAGCACTCCAATGGTGATCGTCAGAGTATTTCTTTATCTCGCCAGGGAGATAAACTCTGCCTTTTTATTAAAGATAATGGGTCTACTCAGCATTTTAAGGGCGGAAATGGACTGACCGGTATGCAAGAGCGCGCCAATGAAATTGGTGCTGATTTGAGCGTGCAGACAAAGGGCAGAGGCTTTAGCATTCAGCTAACGCTTGAGGGTGATGTATGAGCATTAACGTTCTGTTAGTTGATGACCAAACATTAGTTCGGGAAGGTCTGAGTTCGCTCTTGTCACTATCCGACAATGTTACCGTTGTCGCGCAGGCTAGCTCTGGCAGAGAGGCGGTTAGGCTAACGACAGAGAGTGAACCTGATGTAATTCTCATGGATATTCGCATGCCTGACTTGAATGGTATTGAGGCCGTCGAGCTTTTGCGAAAAAAAGGCTTCCAAACACCGGTTTTAATGCTGACAACCTTTGATGACCACGAATCTATAATGAAAGCCATTCAAGCCGGCGCCGAAGGCTACTTATTAAAAGATGTGTCGCTGGAGGTGTTGGTTGGCGCTATTGAAGCGCTAGCCGATGGTAAAACCTGGCTTCAGCCCGCTATCACTGAACGTATCGTGCAAGGCTTAAAAGAAAGCAAAGCGCCTGAAAATGATAGTGAACAGACTCTGGTTGAGCCGCTGACAGATAAAGAAATTGCCGTTTTACGGTTAATAGCAGCGGGGCTCAGCAATAATGAAATAGCGGAAAGCTTGTTTAAATCAACCGGGACCGTTAAGAATCAAGTGTCGTCACTTATGGCCAAGCTCGGGGTACGTGACCGCACCCGAGCTGTGTTAAAGGCCATTGATTTAGGTTTATTGTAAGTTAGGCGTTCTTCTGCTTTTCAACCCATTGGTCAACACGACGCTCCAGAATATGCAGCGGCAATGCGCCACCACCCAAAACGGTGTCGTGGAAGCCACGGATATCAAACTTATCGCCCAAGGCTTCTTTGGCTTCTTCGCGCAGTTCCAGAATGCGGATCATGCCAATTTTGTAGGCCGTTGCCTGACCCGGCATGACCAGGTAGCGACGAACTTCTGAACGCACAGCGCCTTCAGCAATCGGCGTGTGCTGCTGGAAGTACTTAACCGCTTCCTCTTCAGTCCAGCCTTTGGCGTGCATGCCGGTATCCACAACCAAGCGCACGGCACGCCAAATTTCGGTGGTTAAGCGACCAAAGTCAGAGTAAGGGTCTTCATAGGCCCCCATTTCCTTGGCTAACTGTTCTGAATATAAGCCCCAGCCTTCACTGTAAACCGTAAAGCCAGCCTGAGTACGGAATTCTGGTACCGACTCCAGTTCCTGAGCAATAGAAATTTGCATATGGTGACCGGGATTACCTTCATGATAGGCAATGGCTTCCATTTCGTTTTTCGGCATCGAGCTCATGTCCGACAAATGCGCATAGTAAATGCCCGGACGCTCACCGTCAGGCGAACCAGGGTAATAATGCTGGGCCGCACCGTCTTGTTCACGGAAAGGCTCAACCCGTTTCACCACCAAGTCGGCTTTTGGCAAAATACCAAAATATTCAGGCAGTTTTTCATTAATGTACGCCAGATATTCGCGCGAGTCTTCCAGATACATTTCAGCGCCTTCGTCGTTGTTCGGATAGAAGAAGCGCTCGTCGGTGCGGATATAATCAAAGAAGTCCTGCAAATCGCCATCAAATTCAACTTTCTCTTTAATCGCGATCATCTCATTGGTCAGTCGCTCGACTTCACTCAGGCCTATCTCATGAATTTCATCAGCGGTTAAGTCAGTCGTCGTGTAGTTGGCCAAACGGGCGTTATAGTAAGCTTCGCCGTTTTCCAGACGATGCACGCCGGTTGCAACTTCGTCGGTATTCTCAATATCACTTTCAAGGAAGCTAATAAGCGCTTCGTAACTCGGACGGAAACGCTCCAATAACGCTTTGCGCACTTCTTTTTCGTATTTATCGGCTTGTTCGGCGGAGATCGCATCACTTTCCTGAAGAGTGCTGAGCTTGTTTTTAGCATCTTCCAGTAAGCTTGAGTCACCTTCTTCATCAAAAGGGGCGCCTGAAGTCAGGCCTTTTGCCTCTTTAATAACCTGCTCATACGCAAACCGCGGAGCACGAACGCCGTTCTCTACTTGTTCTTTCGCGCGCTGCAATAATTGCTCAATAGCCGTTGCACCACCCTTAATACGAGAAATGTAGGCTTCCATATCTTCCGCGTCATCCACCCGATGGAAGTTGATTAAAAACTGCGGTAAGAAGGTGTGCGCGCCACGCATTTGGTCAAATACGTAGTCCATGCCACGGAATTCGGCATTACGCTTGGCTTGTTCGTATTGGTAAACCCAAACGTCGTAAGACGTCTGAGCTTCGAGGTTCAGCTTGTCGTAATCAAAGTTCGCTTTCAGCTCTTCAACGCTATTTTCCAGCCACTGCAGCTGCTTTTTCTCAGCAGCGACGGTCATGTCATCAATGTCACCGTAGCGGTCTTTGCGACCCAGAAAGGTCATTTGAATGGGGCTTTGTTGAAGCTGTTGTTCGTACTTTTCTTCAAACCACTGGTTCAGGCGCTCAGTTTCTGACTGCGCCGTTTGCTCAACCGCCGTTTGTGAATTTTTTTCAGAATTGTTTTGCTGCGGTTGTCCGCAGGCCGTTAATAAGCCCAAAACAGCCAGGGCGACAATGGAATAACGCATAGCAGTGTCCTTTATTCTTCTTTTGATACAGGAAGAAAAACTATAGCGTGCTTGTTACACTAATGGAAATGCTTAAATTGTAACCGACTGTTTTATGGCGAAACCTAACAAGAAAGGGCCGGTTCGCACCGTGCAGATTTCTTGTCTGCAGTGCAAAACGCCCATATTTAAATATCGCAAGGGTGGCAAAGGCGCTTTGGTAAAATGCTTTATTGAGCGTATTGTTGAAGACCACACCACTAAGCCGTGCCATTGCCCCGGTTGTGGGCAGGAGTTTGCGCGCGAGACTATGATACGTGGCACTCCTGCCTACAAAATTATTGGCGGTAAAGTCCACTCAAAGTAGGTAAATCATGACAAGCTCAATAACGGTAAAAACAAAACAGGCTTACCAGCACGCAGCTGAACAGGCGAGCACTTCACTTCTGCGCCAACCTCAACCTGGCATGGCGGATGAGCTCAAATTATTGTCTGAACAACTTCAGAGCAATGAAAAAAGAGACGTCTACGGCAGCGGGGCGCTCATTAATGACTTTGAAGACGAAGTTGCAAAGCTGCTGGGTAAACCTGCCGCTTTGTTTTTACCCACCGGAACCCTGGCGCAACCACTGGCCTTGCGGATACATGCCGATCAACGTCAGCGTAATGGCGTAGCATTACACCCAACTTCACACTTAATGTTGCACGAACAAATGGGCTTTGAAGCCTTGTGGCAGCTTAACGGAACCACCACGGGCTTTGCCAATAAACCGATAACACTTAGCGATTTAAAGTCCGTGCAAACACAGGATCTGGCTGCCGTTTTACTGGAACTGCCCATGCGTGAAATTGGGGGGCAATTACCCGACTGGGACGACTTGGTCGCTCAGTCACAATGGGCGCGCCAGCACAATATAGCCATGCACTTAGACGGAGCCCGGCTCTGGCAGGTACCTAGCGCTTATGACTGTTCACTGCCTGAAGTCTGTGAGTTATTTGACTCGGTTTATGTGAGTTTTTATAAGGATTTAGGGGCTATCTCGGGGGCTATTCTGGCGGGTTCAGAAGCCTTCATAGAGCAAGCCAAAATCTGGGCTCGCCGTGCCGGTGGCAATATCATTACCCAGTACCCGCAGGTTTTGTCTGCCCGTTACGGCTTAAGAGAGAATTTACCCATTATGCCGGACGCGGTTAACTACGCCAAAGCACTCGGCGATGCACTCAACGAGTTAGAAATGCTAAAGGTAAATCCGGAGATACCGCAAGCCGCGATGTTTCACCTTCATTTTACTCTGCCGGCCAATACGCTCGGCGAGAAAATAACAGACTACGCCAGCAATACAGGAGTCATGCTATTACCGCTGCCAAGAGCAGAGATCAATGGTGAGGCTATTTGTGAGATTTCAATTGGAAGAAACGCCATGTCGCAACCACAAAGCTTCTGGCTGCGACATTTTAAGGCGTTTTTAGAAACGCTTTAGGCTTTTAGTGGTGCTCTTTGTGCTCACCTTCATGGTGTTTGCTATGCTCGCCTAACACGTGGTTCAGGGTGTCTAAGTAGCTTTTACCAAAGCCTTTAACACGTTGTTTGTTCATTGCCTCAGAGCCTAAATGCACTTCTTCCAGAGAGTTTGCCGCTACGTCGAGCTCTTTACTTAAACGGGCCAGTGCCACTTCCAGTGTGTAAGTCAGCTCGTGTACTTTCACCATGTCTTCCGCCGGCATGTCACCTTCAATAATTTCCTGCAACTTCGCATTGTATTTCGTCAGGTTCATAATAGCCTGTTCTAAGTTTTCAGAAGCCTCTGGTTTAAAATGCTGGTAACGCTGCTCGTCATCATTGTCACTGGCCGTAGCGGCTGCATTAAAAAGCAGTGCTGCGCCTGCTAGTATCATTGTTAACGCTTTCATAAAAACCTCATTAGTTGTTAATGGTTCTCATTATTGTTCAAATATCCATTTTTTACAAGCTGAATGAATGCGAACCTGATATTCTTAGCTTGATGTATATCAAGGAGTGACGCAATGTTTTCGTGGTTCGAGCGCCGATTAAACCCTTTCCCTGCGGAGGAACCCACTCAGGCTCCTACCGGCTTTTTTGCTTTCTGCTGGCATTATACGAAAGGGGCAACCCCCTTCCTTGCCGTTACGGCGCTACTTATGGCTGCCATTGCCGTAGCTGAAGTCTGGCTATTCGGCTTTTTAGGGCAGATTGTCGACTGGCTTGCCGCTCAGGACAAAGAAACCTTGTTAAGCGACCAGTTCTGGCCGCTGTTAGGCATGAGCGCGCTGGTTTTGTTAGGTTTGCCTCTGTTGGTCTGGTTCCACTCCTTACTGACCCACCAGACACTGCTTGGCAACTTCCCTATGCGCATCCGCTGGCTGGGTCACCGCTACCTGATGAAACAGTCCATGAGCTACTACCAGGATGAATTTGCCGGTAGGGTCGCCACCAAGTTGATGCAAACCTCGCTCGCCCTGCGCCAGTGCATCATGACCTTTATTGAAATAGTGAACTATGTCGTCGTCTATTTTCTGGGGATGTTTGTCATTATTGGCAGTGCCGACTGGCGCATGATGCTGCCACTGGCATGCTGGCTTATTCTTTACGCACTGCTGCTGCGTTTCTTTGTGCCTAAGCTGGGTAAAGTTTCTGCCGAACAGGCTGACGCTCGCTCCAATATGACCGGTCGCATAGTCGACTCTTACACCAATATACAAACCGTTAAGCTGTTTTCGCATTCTCAGCGTGAGGCGGCTTTCGCCCATGACGGTATGGATACCTTTTTAGGCACGGTGCACAAGCAGATGCGCCTGGTCACTCAGCTTTATGGTTTCCTTTATTTTATTAACTGCGCTCTGCTGTTCAGCTCGGCCGCTACCGCCATTGTGTTATGGATGGATAATGCCGTCACTCTGGGGGCTGTTGCCGTGGTTATTGGCCTGGTTCTGCGCTTATTTGGTATGTCACAAATGGTCATGTGGCAAATGTCGACCCTGTTTGAAAGTATCGGTACTGTTCAGGACGGAATAGGCTCTATTGCCGTACCTCAACGCATTGTTGATGAACATGATGCACCACCTTTAAAAGTAGAGTGCGGCGACATAGCCTTCGATCATGTGCGCTTTCATTACGGCAAGGGGCGTGGCGTAATGGACGACTTTAATCTGCACATTAAGCCTGGTGAGAAAGTCGGCATTGTTGGCCGCTCCGGTGCCGGAAAATCCACTCTGGTGAACTTGTTACTGCGTTTTTATGATGTTGAAGGCGGCGAGGTTCGTATTGATGACCAGGCCATTCATAAAGTACAGCAGGACAGTTTGCGCGCTAATATTGGTATGGTAACTCAGGACACTTCTTTGCTGCACCGTTCAGTGCGTGACAACATTTTGTATGGTCGCCCGGGAGCCAGTGAAGAGGAACTCATGAATGCGGTGCGACGCGCTCATTGCGAAGAGTTCATTGCGGACTTAAGTGACAGCAAAGGCCGCACCGGCCTGGATGCCCACGTGGGTGAACGTGGCGTGAAACTGTCCGGCGGCCAGCGCCAGCGC
>NZ_DFTS01000074.1:9922-10524 GCF_002383015.1 Idiomarina sp. UBA4206 | reverse complement strand
GGCCAGCGCCAGCGCATTGCCATAGCCCGCGTCATGCTAAAAGACGCCCCCATTCTGATTCTGGACGAAGCCACTTCCGCACTCGACTCCGAGGTAGAAAATGCCATTCAGGAAAACCTGTACCAACTGATGCAGGGCAAAACCGTTATTGCCATTGCTCACCGTTTATCGACTATTGCTGCTATGGATAAGCTGGTGGTTATGGATCAGGGTGAGATTATTGAGCAGGGCAGCCACGAACAGCTGCTTGCCCAGGATGGTCTATACGCTAAGTTGTGGCGTCATCAGTCGGGTGGTTTTTTAGCAAAAGAAGCTTAGTGCTTTAGCTCGTACGCTTCGTCTGATTCGATTTTGGCGAAGCGTACATCCAGTTCCATTAAGCGTTTTTTACCCCGGGCTGTCATGTCAGTAATAAACTGAAACTGCTGTCTGGGGTCTATCGGGTAGGCTTTTAAGCGGTATTTGGTGCCCCAGGGTTGTTCAGCCGCTGTTACCGCTATGGGCTTGCCCAGCTGTAAATACGGGCTGGTCAGAGCCACTTCTTCCAGAGCGTCTCGTATTTGATAAGCGTCGGCTTCTGGCTGAGTATAAAATTCAGCAAT